>JBEAXD010000057.1:0-6566 GCA_041159995.1 Actinomycetota bacterium
GGCCGGGCCCGACGTGGACTCGACACCACTGGCCCGCGCGTTCGCGGCGCGCCTCGCCCTCGCCCCGGAGGATCAGCGTTCGCTCGTCACCCTCGTGAGCGAGCAGGGTCTCCTGCGGGCCCTCGCCATGCGGGCGGACGGGCTGAGTGAGGAGGCGGTCCTCCCGGCGGCCAGTCACCTCGGGACGAGCGAGCTCGTGCGGGCGCTCCACCTGCTGAGCGTCGCGCTGGCCCCGCTCGACGCGGTCGAGCGGCGGCGCCTCGACGAGATCCTCGGCCTCCTGCTCAACGTCGTGGAGCAGGAGGCGCTCACCGGCCCCGACGCGCGCTCGGTCGTGGACCTCCGCCGCTCGGAGGCCACCGCGCTCGCCCGGGGGCGTCAGCGGATCATCGACCGCATCGAGCACGCACCCCAGGGCTACGTCCTGGCTCAGGATGCGGCGTCGATCGCGCGGCAGGCGGCCCGGATCGAGCCGCCGCCCGGCCGCGGTCGGGCGCGGGTCGCGGTGGACCCGCTCGGGCCCGGGCGCTGGCGCATCGAGGTGGTGAGCCGCGATGCACCCGGACTGCTCGCACGGGTCTCGGGAGTCCTCGCCGACCACGGCCTCGATGTGCTCGAGGCGACGGTCGCGACCTGGGGGGACGGAGCGGCGCTCGAGTCGTTCACGGTCGAGCGACCCCCGCTCGACCCGCCCCGACTCGACCCGGTCGCGCTGGCCGAGGTCGGCGGGCCCGATGCCACCGCGCTCGAGGCCTCCATCACGGCCGCGTTCTCGTCCCCGCTGGTGTCCCCACCGAACCCCGACGCCGACGTGGCCTTCGACGACGCGGCATCGCCTTGGTACACGCTGTGCGAGGTGCGCAGTCCCGACCGGCGCGGCCTGCTGCACATGATCACCGTGGGGCTCGCGGCCGCGGGAGCCAGCGTGCACTCCGCCCGCCTCGTCACGCTCGACGGTCAGGCGGTGGACCGGTTCGAGCTCACCGACGCGGACGGCCGCAAGCTCACCCGCGAGGGGAAGGCGGCGGTCCGGGCCGCGCTGCTCGAGGGCGTCATGCCGAACCGGGGGCGCCGGGCCCGGCGGCGGGCGGCCGCCGCGCTCGCGGCGTTCGGCTGATCGACGGCCGGGATCGCGTCAGTCGGCGAGGCGGATCGAGACGATCTCGACCTCGACCGACTTCTTCGCCGGCGTCTCGTACCGGTAGGGGCCACCCACCGGCTGGTCGACGAGGACCTTGCCGAGGGGCGAGGAGGAGCTGAGCACCTCGAGGTCGTCCCGGCGCTCCTCGATCGATCCGAGCAGGTAGGTCATCGTGTCGTCGGCACCGGCGAACCGGATCTCGACGATCGTGCCGGGCACCGCCGTCTCGGCGTTGGCGGCCTCCACGATCACCGCGTCGCGCAGGATCGCCTCGATCTGGCGGACCCGGGCCTCGTTGAGGCCCTGCTCGTCCTTCGCCGCGTGGTAGTCGGCGTTCTCCTTGAGGTCACCGAGTTCACGGGCCTTCTCGATGCGGTCGGTGATCATGACGCGGCGCGGTCCGGTGCGTTCGGCGAGTTCCTCGCGCAGGCGTTCGGCCGCGGCCGGGGAGAGGTTCGCGGGGCTGCTCATGGGACGAGAGGGTACCCGAGCCCTCCGTCGACGCTCCGGCGGCCGGTCCTGCACGCGCCGACCCGGGCGCCCACGACCCCGCGAACCCACCGCCTCCCGGTCACGGTGGCCCCGACCGCGCTCAGCGTTCGCCGAGGTAGGAGGCCTCGAGCAGATCGGGCCGATCCGCCAGTTCGGCCGCGGTGCCACTCACGACGTCGCGCCCGCGCGCCATGACCACGGCCCGATCCGCGACGGCGAGGGCCATCGGCACGTGCTGCTCGACGAGCAGGACGCCCGCTCCGGTCTCGACCGCGATGGTCCGGAGCATCGGCAGCAGACGTTCCACGACGATCGGCGCGAGCCCGAGGCTCATCTCGTCGACCATGAGCAGGCGCGGCGAGGCGACGAGCGCACGCGCGAGGGCGAGCATCTGCTGCTCGCCGCCGGACAGCAGCCCGGCCGCTCGATCCGCGAGCGGGGCGAGGGCGGGGAACAGGTCGAAGGCCCGTTCGGGGGCGTCGCGCCCGCCGCGGGCGAGGCGGAGGTGCTCGCGCACCGTGAGGCCCGGGAACAGCCCGCGGTCCTCGGGGACGAGCGCGACCCCGCCCCGGGCCCGCTTCCAGGTCCGCGTCAGGGCCGAGCGGCGCACTCGCCGGCCGCGTCCGTGCTCGTCGTGCGCGACCTCGCCGAGCACGAGCAGCGTGCCGTCGATCGGCGGGAGCAGCCCGGCGACGGTGAGGAGGGTGGTCGTCTTCCCGGCACCGTTCGCGCCGAGCAGGGCCACGACCTCGCCGGCATCCACCGTGAGGTCGAGGTCGTGGACGACCGCGACGCCGTCGTACCCGGCCCGCAGCCGTTTCGTGACGAGGACCGGATCGCTCACCCGTCCTCCTCCGCGCGCATCGGGACGGCACCGGCCGAGGTCCCGAGGTACGCCTCGATCACCCGGGGGTCGTCGCGTACCGCCGCCGGCGTCCCGGTCGCGATGATGCGGCCGAAGTCGAGGACCGACACCCGGTCGCAGACCGACAGCACGAGCGACATGTCGTGGTCGACGAGCAGGACGGCGACGCCCGAGTCCGCGACCGCGCGGATGCGCACCCCGAGGGACGCCGACTCGCCGGTGTCGAGGCCGGCCGCGGGTTCGTCGAGGAGCAGCACGGCCGGCCGTCGGACGAGGGCCCGGGCGAGGCCGACGAGTCGTGTCCGACCCGCCGGCAGTTCGGTCGGCATCGCGTCGCCGGCGTCGGCGAGTCCCACCGCGTCGAGTGCCCACCGCACGTCCTCGTGGTGGCGATCCCGTGGCCGCACCGCATCGACGAACGGGCTCCACCAGCGGGGGTCGGAGGCCGCGACCCGGAGGTTCTCCTCGACCGTGAGCTCGTCGAAGAGCTCGACGGACTGGAAGGTCCGAGCGAGGCCGGCCCGTGCCCGACGGTGCGGGGTGAGACCGTCGATCGGTGCACCGCGGACCTGCACCCGACCCCGGGCCGGGGTGAACCCGGTGACCGCGTCGATGAGACTCGTCTTCCCGGCGCCGTTCGGACCGATGAGGCCCACGATCTCACCCGGCGCGACCGTGAGCGAGACCCCGTCCACCGCAAGCACCCCGCCGTAGGAGACCGTGAGTTCATCGACCCGCAGCGCGTGCACGGTCACGTGTCCGCCCCCATCGGCACCCCGGCCCGCCGGCGTGCCACCCGGTCCCGGAGCCCGGAGACCGCGCCCGCGATGCCATCCGGTTGCACGATCGTCACGACGATGAGCACGACGCCGCTCAGGGCGATCTGGTACCGCGAGCCGACGGACCCGTTGCCGCCGAGCGTCTGGGTGAGGAGGCCGCCCGACGCCATCGCACCCGCGATGAGCGCGCCGGCGATGCGGCCGACGCCGCCGAGGTACAGGAGGGCGAGGGTCGCGAGCGCTCCGAACACGAGGAACACGTCGGGGGAGAGCCGGGTGAGTTGGTACGCGGTCAGCACGCCGCCGACCCCGGCGAGCGCCGAGGCGACGCCGAACGCGAGGCACTTCATCGCGGCGACGTCGATCCCGGCGGCCGCCGCGGCGCGCTCGTTCGACCGTACCGCGAGCCACCGGAGACCGGTCGTCGACCGCCGGAGGTTCGCCACGAGCAGGACGCAGCCGGCCACGACGATGATGACGAACACCCCGAACTGCCAACGGGGGAACGCGGCGCCGCGGGCATCGATGCCGAGGTCGATCCCGAGGACGGCGGGCGACACCGTCTCGATGCCGCCCACGCCACCCGTGAGCGCCTCGGACGAGAACACGAGGGCCTGGATGGCGGTTGCCGCGCCGAGGGTGGCCACCGCCAGCGTCGCCCCACGGACCCGTACTGCCGGGTACCCGACGAGCAGACCGCTGCCGACGGCGACCGTGATCGCGAGCAGCGCCGAGAACGGGAACGGGATGTGCGCGTCGGCGCTGAGGCGTGCGGTCGTGAAGCCGGCGATCCCGGCGATCGCGAGTTGGGCGAGCGAGATCTGGCCGACCCAGCCGGTGAGCACGACGCTCGAGAGGGCGAGCACCGTGGCGATGAGCGAGACGATGAGCGCGAGGCGCCACGCGCCGCCGAGCGTCACCATCATGGTCGTGGCGATCCCGACCCCGATGAGGGTCCAGCGGACCGGGTGGCGCGGCCGCGGGGCCGCCGGGTGGTACCGCTCCTCGAGCGCGCCGCGTGTCGGCAGCGCGTTGCCGCGCAGGGTGATCGCCACGAGGATGATGATGAAGGGGACCGCCTCCGGGATGCCGGTGCGGGGCAGCCAGGTGGGGAGCCACTGCTCGACCGTGGCGAAGTGGGTGAGCGCGGCCTGCACCATGCCGATGGCGAGGCCGGCACACGCGGTCAGGACGAACGAGGACATCCCGCCGACGAGGGCTGCCGCGAGCGCCGGGACGACGAGCAGCGAGGTCGTCACGACGTCGAGTTGCTTGGTCACGGAACCGATGAGGATCACCGCCACGCCGGCGAGGACGGTCGCGACCATCCAGTTGACCGCCGCGACACGGTCCGGGGAGATTCCGGTGAGCACGGCCCCCCGTTCGTTCTCCGCCGCGGCCCGCGTGGTGAGGCCGAAGCGGGTGTATCGGAACACCGCGGCGAGGACGAGAGCGGTGGCCATGGCGAGCGCCGCGAGGACGAAGCGGTTCGTCGGCACGGCGACCCCGAGCACGCGCACCGCGCCGGTCGGCAGCAGGTCGCCGATCTGGAACAGCGCGGAGCCACCGCCGCCGCCGAAGCGCAGGCGGACCATCTCCTGGAGGTAGAGGAGGAGGCCGAGGGACGCCACGATGCGCGCCAACGGGGGCGCGGTCCGCAACGGGCGGAAGATCAGGCCGTAGATGAGCAGGCCCAGGAGCGCGGCGAGCACCACCGTGACGAGGAGCGCGGTCGCCACCGTCGGGCGGTCGACGAGGTGGATCCGCGCCGGGAGACCGAGTACCGGCAGCACGAGATCACCGTGCTGCCGGAGCTCGAAGAACACGAACGCGAGGTAGGTGCCGGTCGCGGCGTGCGCGAAGTTCACGACCCCCGAGGCCCGGAAGGTGAGCACGAGGCCGATCGCGAGGGCTGCGAGCACCCCGCCCGCGCCGAGCCCGACGAGGAGGTACCCGCCGTAGGTCCCGATGGTGCGCCCCTACTCCGTCGGTGTCACGAGTGCGCCGACGTCGATCCATCCGCTGCGCTGCTCGAGCCCGTCGTCGGTCTTCTGCACGATCACCTGCTGGGGCGAGCACATGGCGGGGAGGCCCGGCAGTTGGCGGCCATCGCAGGTGTACGGGTGGCCCATGAACGACGGCTCGTCGACGGCTGAGCGGAAGGCGCGCAGGAGCGCCGGGCGGTCGGTGGCCCGGTCGCCCAGTGCGACCATCCGCCGGTACAGGTTCATCACCGATCGGAACGAGACCGTCCCGGCACCGGCCGGATCGAGGTCGGGGGCGTACTTCGCGAGGACGAGGTCGTAGAGGCGGGTGTCGGGGTCCGTGGTCCCCGGTTCCGGCAGCTCCTGCTCGATGTTGAAGTAGGCGCCCCGGGTCGCCGTGGCCCCGGCGTTCTCGAGGATCTTCGGCGCGGCGCACGCGCCGGTGAAGAACAGCGCCGCCTCGACCCCGAGCTGCTCGGCGGCGCGGAACGACGGCACGCATCCGGTATCGGCGGTGCCGACAATGATCGCGTCCGCCCCGCTGCGCGCCGCGGCGGTGAGGGGGGTGAGGAAGTCGGTCGTGATGATCGGGAAGGGGACCATCGTCACCTCGGCCCCGAGGCGCGTCGCGGCGCGCTGTGCGGTGCGGGCGGCGTCGGCGATGGGGCCGTAGTCGCTGTACATGATCGCGATGCGCTTCGAGCGGAGGTCGCCGACGGCGAAGTCGACGAAACCGAGGAATGCGCCCCAGATCCCACCGCTGAACTGGAACGAGGTCGGGACGGTCGCGGAGGCGGTGCTCACCGGGATGCCGCCGACCAGTGGGACACCGTTGTCGTTCAGGACGCGGATGCCGTCACCGAAGACGTCGATGCCGCCGGTCACCGCGACGACATCGCGTTGGACCATCCGCTGCGCGCAGGACTGCGAGCCCGCCGGCGAGAACTGGGTATCGCACACCTCGAGTTCGAGCGGGCGCCCGTTGACGCCGCCGAGCTCGGCGTTGATGAATGCGATCGCGGCCTCGTCCGCACGGGACAACTCGGGGAACGCGCCGGCGGCGCCGGTCTCCTGGTTGATCATGCCGATGCGGATCGGCTCGCCGGTGGCCCGGATGGGGGTGTGGTCGATCCGCCCGAGGGTGGTGTCGTCCCCGATGCAGGCGACGACCGACGCCTCCTCGCACCGCTCGCCCCCGCCGGGGATGCGTCCGGCGCGGTCCCCGCCGGACGGCGCCGACTCGCTGCACGCTGCGAGCCCGAGTGCCCCCACCACGAGCAGGGCCGCACCGACCCGCACAGCCC
>JBEAXD010000059.1:0-3879 GCA_041159995.1 Actinomycetota bacterium
ATGTACGGCACGGGGTTCCGCGACCGCCTCGAGGGTGACGCGGCGTGGTTCGCCGAACGGACCGCAACCGCCACCGTGCCGATCGTCGCGGTCGACGTCCCGAGCGGGGTCGACGGCACGACCGGGGCCGTCGCAGGTGTTGCGGTGCGGGCGACGCGCACCGTCACCTTCGCGGCGTGGAAGCCGGGCCTGCTCGCCGAACCGGGCCGCTCGCTCGCGGGGACGGTGACCGTCGCCGACATCGGCATCGACCTCGGGACGGCTGGCGCGGACCCGACGCTCGCGCTCCTCGAGGCGGCGGACCTCGCGGCCTGGCTGCCGGAACGTCCCGCCGACGCCCACAAGTGGAGCGCCGGACCCGTGATGGTGGTCGGGGGCGCACCCGGGATGGAGGGCGCGCCGTTGCTCGCAGCGATGGCGGCACTGCGCGCCGGCAGCGGCATCGTGTGGTCGGCCTCCCCCGTACCCCCCGGTGCGAACGCAGGACCTCCGGAGGGCCGTCCGGCCGACCACGGGGGACCGGGCGGGCTCCCGGTCGGCGTCGAGGTCGTGCGGTACCCGCTCCCGACCGGGACCGAGGGTGCGTCGGCGGGTTCCCTCGACGGGCCGGGGGTCGACGCGGTGCTCGCCGTCGCCGACCGGTTCGCGGCGATCGTCCTCGGCCCCGGCCTCGGCACCGCCCCCGCCGTCGGACCGGCGGTCCGACGCCTCCTCGCCGAGTGCGGCCGCCCGCTCGTCCTCGACGCCGACGCGCTCACCGCCCTCGCCGGGGACCCCGAGTCCCTCCGGGCCCGAGCCGCCGCCGGGCTCGCCCCGGTGCTGCTCACCCCCCACGAGGGGGAGTTCGCCCGCCTCGGTGGCCCGGTCGGGCCGGACCGGGTGGCGGCCGCCCGGCGCCTCGCCGCCGGGACGCGGGCCACCGTGCTCCTCAAGGGTCCGGGCACCGTGGTCGCCGATCCCGACGGCCGGGCCCTCGTGGCGGACACCGGCGGTCCGTGGCTGGCCTCCGCCGGGACCGGCGACGTCCTGTCCGGGATCGCCGCCTCGCTCCTGGCCCGTGGTCTCGGCCCCCTCCGGGCCGGGGCGGCCGCGGCGTGGCTGCACGGCCGCGCGGCCGACGTCGCGGGCCATACTTCTCTGGTCGCCGGCGACCTCGTCGGCGCACTGCCCACGGTCCTGCGCCGCATCGTCGGCTCGTAGGCCCACCCCCGACGATCCGAACCCCAGGAGCGAACCATGGCGACCGTCCGCGACGTGATGACCACCGAGGTCACCACCGTCCACCCCGAGATGGGCATCGCCGAGATCGCCGACCTGCTCGCCGAGACCGGCTTCGGTGCGGTCCCCGTGGTCGGGGCCGGTGACGTCTACGAGGGCCTGCTGCGCGATCAGGACCTCGTCCTGCGCGAGTCCGGCATCCACGTGCCCACGACGATCGCGATCCTCCCGGGTATCGAGTTCACGCTGCCCGGCCAACTCAAGCGCTACGACGAGGACCTCCGGCGCGCCGCGGCGGCGACGGTCGGGGACCTCATGGCCACGGACGCGCCGACGATCCGGGCCGAGGCGACCGTCGAGGAGCTCGCGACGCTCATGCACGACGCGCAGGTGAGCCACGTGCCGGTGCTCGACGCCGCGGGCAAGGTGATCGGTCTCGTCGCGCGCGGTGATCTCGTCCGCCACCTCGCGCGGACCACGTGACCCCACGCTTCCGCCCGGCGCACGTCGGGGTGGACCTGGGCGCGATCCGCGCCAACGTGGCCGAACTCCGCCGCCGCGCCGCGCCGGCGGCCGTGCTCGCCGTCGTGAAGGCCGACGCCTACGGCCACGGTGCGGTGCCGGTGGCCCGCGCCGCGCTCGAGGCCGGGGCCGAGCGCCTCGGCGTCGCCATCGTGGAGGAGGGGGTCGCGCTGCGTACGGCCGGCATCGATGCGCCGATCCTGCTGCTCTCCGAGCCGCCGGCGGCAGTCGCCCCGGCGGTGGTCGAGCACGACCTCACCGCGACCGTCTACACCGCGGCGGGCATCGACGCGATCGGCCGTGCGGCGACCGCCGCCGGCGTCGTCGTGCCCGTGCACCTCAAGGTCGACACCGGGATGCACCGCGTCGGGTGCACGCCGGCCGACGCGGTGGGACTGGCCCGGCGCATCGCCGACGAGCCGGGCCTCGACCTCGAGGGCGTGTTCACCCACCTCGCGGTGGCCGACGAACCCGAGGATCCGTACACCGCCGAGCAGCTCGCGTGCTTCGGCACGGTGGTCGACGCGCTCGCGGCGGCGGGATTGCGGCCGCCGATCGTGCACGCCGCGAACTCGGCCGGCACGCTCCTGCGCCCGGACGCGCGCCTCGACCTCGTGCGCGTCGGCATCACCATCTACGGCATCCCGCCGGCGCCCGGCCTCGCCCCGGTCCCCGGCCTCGTGCCGGCGCTGCGGCTCACGAGCGCGGTGACCTACGTCAAGCGCGTGCCCGCCGGAGCCCGTCTCTCCTACGGCCTGCGGTACACCGCGCCCGGTGAGACGACGATCGCCACCGTACCGATCGGGTACGCCGACGGCGTGCCGCGCCGTCTGGGCCACGTCGGCGGGGAGGTGCTCATCGGTGGGCACCGGCACCCGATCGCCGGCACCATCACCATGGACCAGTTGCTGGTCGACGTCGCTGACGCGCCCGTCGCGGTGGGCGACGAGGTCGTGCTGCTCGGCCGGCAGGGCGAGGAGGAGATCACGGCCACCGACTGGGCGGATCGCCTCGACACCATCGCGTATGAGATCGTCTGCGGCATCGGACCGCGCGTCCCGAGGGAGTACACCTAGATGAGCGCACGCAGGAACTCGGTCATCGGACTCGCCGTGGTCGCGGCCGCGGCGGCTGCGGCCTACGCGACCGAGAAGGCCGTCATGCGGCGGGTCCGCAGCGGCGACGACCCGGACGCGGCGGACGAGTTCGCGATCCCGACCGGGACGAGCCACACGCTGCCGAGCCACGACGGCGGGACGATCAACACGATCGAGGTCGGCGAGGGTCCGACGATCGTCCTCTCGCACGGGGTCACGCTCTCGATGCGCACCTGGGTCAAGCAACTCGAGTTCCTGCCGAAGCGGGGCTTCCGCACGATCGCGTTCGACCACCGCGGGCACGGTGCCTCGGACGTCGGGGCGTCCGGGCACGCCATCGAGAACCTCGCCGAGGACGTGCGCAGCGTGGTCGAGGGACTCGACCTGCGCGACGCGGTGCTCGTCGGGCACTCGATGGGCGGCATCGCGGTGCAGGCGTTCATGGTGATGTTCCCGGAGATCGCGGCGGAGCGGGTCGCCGGCATCGTGCTGCTGTCGACCATCGCCCGCACGCCGATGTCGGGGCACGAGCGGCTCGGTCAGTTCATCGCGGCGGCCGCCGACCGCGGTCCCGATCCGGGTGGGCTCATGGCCCGCAAGGATCTCGGGTACCTGCTCGCCCGCGTCGGGTTCGGCCGCGACGCCCAGCCCGCGCACATCGAGCTCACCCGGCGGATGATCCTCGACTGCCCGGTGGAGACGCGGCGCGAGGCGACGCGTGCGCTCATGGAGCTGGACCTCGTCGACCGCCTGTCGCTCATCACCGCGCCGACGCTCATCATCAGCGGCACGGCCGACCTCGTGACCCCGCCGGCGGAGTCGCGGCGCATCCACGCCCGGATCCCGCACGCGCGCTTCGAGAGCGTCGACGGGGGTGGGCACATGCTCATGTTCGAACGCACGGCCCTCATCGACGACCTCATCACCGACTTCGCCCGTCAGGTCCAGGGACGCTCGGCGTCGGTCGACGCCTGAGGCCGCCCCATGGCGACCCCGTCGGATCCGCTCGCGGCGCTCGCGGCCCGGGCGCACGGCTGTCGTG
>JBEAXD010000301.1:0-11948 GCA_041159995.1 Actinomycetota bacterium
ATGCCGCCGGGTGGGTCGACCCGCGTGGTCAGTCAGCGCCTGCGCGGCGAGATCGTCCTGCAGTGATCGCCGGGGTGCTGGCCGCCGCCGCACCGGACGGAGCCTGTGGCGCGGTCGACGAGCAGTCGAGCCTGTGTCGATTCGTCTACGACGTGACCGGATCCGAGGGCGTGGCCCGAGCCGTGGATCTGCTGTCGCGGCCGTTGCGCGTCATCGCGATCCTGTTCGTCGCCTGGGTCGTGTCGCGGGTCGCCCGCATCCTGATCCGACGCTTCGTGCGCCGGGCGACCGCGGAGGGCCGTGGGCGGCTCGCCGCCCTCTCCCAGCGCACCGGGCTGCGAGCCCTCGCCGAGGAGAACGCGCGCGAGCGGCGGGAGCAGCGCGCCGCGACCATGAACACCGTGCTGCGCAGCGTCGCTGCGCTCCTCGTGTGGGGTACTGCCGCAGTGATGTGTCTCGAGGTGCTCGGGGTCAACCTCGCAACGCTCGGGGTCAGCGTGGGCATCATCGGCGCAGCGCTCGCGTTCGGATCGCAGGCGCTGGTGCGCGACCTCGTGACCGGCGCCTTCATGGTCGTCGAGGATCAGTACGGCGTGGGTGATGTGGTCGACCTCGGTGAGGCCATCGGCACGGTGGAGAACGTCACGTTGCGGCTCACGCGGGTGCGGGACATCGACGGCGTGGTCTGGCACGTGCCGAACGGCGAGATCCGCCGGGTCGGCAACAAGTCACAGGGGTGGGCGGTCGTCAACGTCGACGTACCGCTCGCGGGCGACGTCGACCTCGACGCCGCCGACGCGTGCCTCCAGGCCGCCACGGCTGCGCTCATGGCCGACGACGCGACGCGGGCCGATCTGCTCGCCCCACCGGAGGTGCTCGGCGTGGAGTCGATGACCGCCGAGCGCGTGGTCGTGCGGGTGAGCGTTCGCACCACCTCCGACCAGCAGTGGCGTGTGGCTCGCGCGCTGCGCGGTCAGGTCAAGGCCGCGCTCGAGGCGGCCGGGATCGCGATGGGTTCGTCGATCGGACTCCCGCCCACCAAGTGAGTCCCGTGTCCGGAGGCCCCCGCTAGCCTCCGCAGCGCCATGAACTCCGCGCTCGTCCTCACCCTCATCCTGCTCCTGGCCGTCGTGCTCATCGTCGGCGGCCTCGTCCTCTCCCGGCGATCCCAACGAGCCGCGGGTCCGCCCGCGTCCCCGCCGATCGAGGCGCCGACCCGACCGCCCGTGGCGGCCCCGAGCGCCGGCCCCGTCGTCGCCGAACCGGTCGGCGAGGAGATCCCGGCGGGGGAGACGCTCAGCCCGCCGGTCGCCGAGCCGGTGGTGGAGGAGCGGCCGCGCCTGCGTGATCGCCTCGGGCGCACCCGGGCGGCGCTCGCCGGTGCGTTCACGGGGATCGCCGGTCGCTCGACGGTCGACGACGAGACCTGGGAGGAACTCGAGGAGGCACTGATCCTCGCCGACGTCGGGGTGGCCACGTCGACCCGCCTCGTCGAGGCGGTGCGGGAACGGGCCGCGGTCGAGCGGATCACCGACCCCGGGGCACTCGAGGGCCTGCTGCGCGCCGAGGTGGCCGCGCTGCTCGCGCCGGGGGACCGGACGCTGCACCGGGCGCCGTCGAAGCCGACGGTGTGGATGTTCGTCGGCGTGAACGGGGTCGGGAAGACCACGACGATCGCCAAGCTCGCACAACGGGAGGTGGGGGAGGGCAACCGGGTCGTCCTCGCCGCGGCCGACACGTTCCGGGCCGCCGCGGCCGAGCAGTTGGGCACCTGGGCCGAGCGCACGGGCGCGTGGCTCGTGCGGGGTCAGGAGGGCGCGGATCCCGGTTCGGTCGTGTTCGACGCGATGGCCTCGGCGCAGACCCGCGACTCCGATCTGGTCCTCGTCGACACCGCCGGGCGGCTCCACACGAAGGTCAACCTCATGGAGGAGCTCAAGAAGCTGCGGCGCATCGTCGACCGCACCCCCGACGCGCTCACCGAGGTGCTCCTCGTCATCGACGCGACCACCGGTCAGAACGGTCTCGCCCAGGCCCGCGAGTTCGCGCAGGCGGTCGAGGTGACCGGTGTCGTGCTCACGAAACTCGACGGCACGGCGAAGGGCGGCATCGTGCTCGCCATCCAGGCCGAACTCGGGATCCCGGTCAAGGTGGTGGGCATCGGCGAGGGGGCGGCCGACATGGTGCCGTTCGATCCCGAGGAGTTCGCCGCCGCCCTCTTCGGCGACTGAGTGGTGCCGCGGGGCGGCGGGTAGCCTCGCCGACGATGTTCGACGCCCTCTCCGATCGGTTCGACGGGATCTTCTCCCGCATGCGCGGCCGCGGTCGCCTCGGTGAGGCCGACATCGACGAGGTCGCCCGCGAGATCCGTCTCGCCCTGCTCGAGGCCGACGTCAACGTCAGGGTCGTGAAGGGTTTCATCGCCCGGATCAAGGAGCGGGCCAAGGGCGCCGAGGTGGCCAAGAGCCTCTCGCCGGCCCAGCAGGTCATCAAGATCGTCCACGAGGAACTCGTCGAGACGCTCGGCGGTACCAGCGGCAAGTTGGCGATGAGCCCGAAGCCGCCGACCGTCGTGATGCTCGCCGGCCTCCAGGGCTCCGGCAAGACGACGGCGGCCGGCAAGTTGGCCCGCCTCCTCAAGAGCCAGGGACTCCAGCCGTTGCTCGTCGCCGCGGACCTCCAGCGTCCGGCCGCGGTGGAGCAGCTGCGCGTGCTCGGTCGGCGCCTCGACGTGCCGGTGCACACGGCACCGGAGGGCGGCGTCGCCGATCCGGTCGAGGTCGCCCGGAGCGCCTTCGACGAGGCGGCCCGCCTCGGTCGCAACGTGGTCATCGTGGACACCGCCGGGCGGCTCCAGATCGACGCCGCGCTCATGGACGAGCTGCGAGCGGTGCGCGACGTCGTGCAGCCGACGAACTCCCTGCTCGTGGTCGACGCGATGACGGGTCAGGAGGCGGTGAACGTCGCGAGCGCGTTCGACGAGGCGATCGGGCTCGACGGGGTCGTCCTCACGAAGATCGACGGCGACGCCCGCGGTGGCGCGGCCCTCTCGGTGAAGGAGGTCGTCGGCAAGCCGATCCTCTTCGTCGGTACCGGGGAGAAGCTCGAGGACTTCGAGCCGTTCCACCCGGACCGCATGGCGAGTCGCATCCTCGGCATGGGCGATGTGCTGTCGCTCATCGAGAAGGCCGAGGCGGCGTTCGATGCGACCGAGGCGGCGGCGGCCGAGGAGAAGTTGCGCAAGGGCCAGTTCACCCTCGACGACTTCCTCGACCAGATGCAGCAGGTCCGCAAGATGGGCCCGCTCGGCAACATCATGAAGATGCTCCCCGGCATGCCGAAGGAGTTGCGGGGGGCCGAGGTCGACGAGGGCCAGCTCGCCCGGATCGAGGCCATCATCCGGTCGATGACCCCGGCCGAGCGGCGGGATCCCTCGCTCATCGGCGGGTCGCGGCGGCTCCGGATCGCGAAGGGGTCCGGGACCTCCACCCAGGACGTCAACGCCCTGTTGAAGCAGTTCAAGGTCGTCCAACAGATGATGCGGTCGATCGCCGGCGGGAAGCGTCCGAAGCTCCCGGCCGGGATGAACCTGCCGCCCGGGATGCCCGGTCTCCCCGGCTGACCCGCTCGGAGTGCGGCCCCCGGGGCCGAACCGCTAGCCTGTCGCCTTCGTCGGCGGGGCACCCGTCGTGCCCGCGCCGACACCCGTTCCAACGACCGAACCGACGAAGGACTCCTGTGGCCGTCAAGATCCGCCTGATGCGAGTGGGCAAGAAGAAGCAGCCCACCTACCGCGTCGTCGTCGCCGACTCGCGCTCCCCCCGCGATGGTCGGTACATCGAGATCCTCGGGCAGTACGAGCCCCGTCAGGAGCCCTCGGTCTTCACGATCGACAACGACAAGACCCTCGGCTGGCTGCGCAAGGGTGCGCTCCCGACCGAGCAGGTGCACAAGTTGCTCATCGGCAACGGCGTGTGGGCGGAGTACGAGTCGGGGCTCAAGGGCGAGTCGAAGATCACGCGGACCGCGCGGGCCAAGGCCAAGGGTGCCCAGGCTGCGCAGGCCGTCAGGGCCGAGGCCGCCAAGGCCGAGGCCGCCGCCAAGGCGGCCGAGGAGGCTGCGGCGAAGGCCGCCGCCGAGGCCGAGGCCGCGGCGGCCGCCGAGGACGCACCGGTCGAGGACGCCGCACCCGCCGAGGAGTCCGAGTGAGCGACGAGTTCGTCGACGAGATCGGTGGTCCGGGCAACCGGATCGAGGGCGGCACCGCCAAGGCGGTCGTCGAGTACGTGGCGAAGTCGATCGTCGACACGCCCGAGGCGGTCGACGTGAGCGCCAAGGAGCGCGGCGACGGCATCGAGCTGCTCATCGCGGCGGACCCCGATGACATGGGTCGGCTCATCGGCAAGCGCGGCCGGGTCATCCAGGCGATGCGTCAGGTCGCCCGTGCAGCCGGTGCCGCCGACGGCGTCACGACCTCCGTCGACGTCCTGGAGTAGTCGGGTCCGTGACGACCCCCGATCGACTCGAGGTCGGGCGGATCGGGCGGGCCCACGGCCTGCACGGCGAGATCGCCTTCACGCTCACCTCGGACGTCACCGAGCGGGTCTCGCCGGGCTCGGTGCTCCACGTCGGCGATCGTCCCCTCACCGTGACCGCGTCGCGTCCGCACCAGGGTCGCTGGCTCGTCCGCTTCGCCGAGATCTCCGACCGCACCGCCGCAGAGGCGCTGCGGGGCGAGGTCGTCACCGCGTCGCCGATCGAGGGTGCCGACGACGTGCTCTGGGTGCATGAACTCGTGGGCGCACGCGTGCTCGACGCAACCGGCGCCGACCTCGGTCCGATCGTGGCGGTCGAGGCGAACCCGGCCTCGGATCTGCTCGTCATCGAGATCGCGGGGCGGGAGGTGCTCGTGCCGAGCGTCTTCGTGACCGAGCGCCGCGACGGCCTCATCGTCATCGACCCGCCCGAGGGACTGCTCGACCTCGGCGCCGGTTAGGGACGCGCCGTGCGCATCGACGTGTTCACCATCTTCCCGGACCTCCTCGACGGTCCGCTCGGCATCTCGCTCCTCGGTCGGGCCCGGGAGGAGGGGCGCCTCGACGTGCGGCTCCACGATCCCCGCGATGCGACGACCGACCGGCATCGCAGCGTCGATGACACGCCCTTCGGTGGCGGAGCCGGCATGGTGATGCGGCCCGAGCCGATCTTCGAGACGGTCGAGGCGGTCGACCCGCCGCGCCCGTTGCTGCTGCTGAGTGCGAGTGGACGCCGATTCGATCAGTCGATGGCGCAGGAGCTCGCGGCGCTCGACGGGTTCTCGCTGCTGTGCGGGCGGTACGAGGGGGTCGACCAGCGGGTGGCCGACCACCTGTGCGACGGCGAGGTCTCGATCGGTGACTACGTCCTCGCCGGCGGGGAGTCGGCGGCACTCGTCATCATCGAGGCGGTGGCCCGGCTCGTGCCCGGGGTGATGGGCAACGACGCATCGGCGACGGAGGAGTCCTTCGCAGCGTCCGGCCCGGGTCCCGGACTGCTCGAGTACCCGCAGTACACGCGCCCGGCCGTGTTCCGCGGCCACGAGGTGCCCGAGGTGCTGCGCAGCGGGGATCACGTGCGCATCGCCCGCTGGCGTCGGGCCATGGCGTTGCGGCGTACCCTCGAGCGGCGCCCCGACCTGCTCCCCGACGGCGTCGACGCGTCGGACCGGGCCCTGCTCGAGGCACTCGTCGACCCGGACGCGGCCGAACCGGCCTGACCGCTCGCTTGTGGGGCCCCCGGTGGCCGCTGCTACCCTCATGAGCCGCCCCGGACCGGGGCGCATCGCTCCGCCCGACGATCGCCTTCCGATCGATCCGATCCCCGAGGACCCTCCGATGAACCGCACCGACCTGGTCGACCGCGCATCCCTGCGTGACGACATCCCCGAGTTCGCCCCCGGCGACACCGTCGATGTCCACGTCCGCGTCGTCGAGGGCAACCGCGAGCGCGTCCAGAAGTTCACCGGGACGGTCATCCGCCGTCAGGGCTCGGGTCTGCGGGAGACCTTCACGGTCCGCAAGGTGACCCAGGGCGTGGGGGTCGAGCGCACCTTCCCGGTCCACTCGCCGATCGTGTCCCGCATCGAACGCACGATGGTCGGGGACGTCCGGCGGGCCAAGCTCTACTACCTCCGGGACCGCGTCGGCCGTGCGGCCCGCGTCAAGGAGAAGCGGGTCTGATCGCGATCCGCTCGGCCTACACTCGCGACCACGACGAGTCGGGAGGCGGCCGATGAGCGCTGAGGATCTCGAGCGGTACGAGACCGAGATCGAGCTCCAGCTCTACCGCGAGTACCGGGACGTGCTCCCGATGTTCTCCTACGTGGTGGAGACCGAGCGTCGCTTCTACCTCACGAACTCCGTCGAGTTGCACGAGCGCAGCGACGGCGGTCGCGTCTACTTCGAGCTCGAACTCCAGGACGCTTGGGTCTGGGACATGTACCGACCCGCCCGCTTCGTGGCCAACGTGCGCGTCGTGACGTTCAAGGATGTCAACATCGAGCGCCTCGGCGACAAGGACACCTGAGGTCGTGCCCGCCCGGGGTCGGCGGGCGCCGGGTCCCGACCGGCGGGCCCTCGGGGCCGCCGGGGAGCAGGCCGCGGCCGACTGGTACGAGGCGGCCGGGTACCGCGTGCTCGACCGCAACTGGCGGGTGCGCGAGGGCGAACTCGATCTCGTCCTGCTCGCAGCCGACGGTGCGGTCGTGTTCTGCGAGGTCAAGACGCGCACCAGCGTTCGGTTCGGCGCGCCGGTCGAGGCGGTGACCGCCACCAAGCAGCGCCGTGTCCGCACCCTCGCCGCCCAGTGGCTCGCGGCCAACCCGGGCGTCGGGCACGGCATCCGGTTCGACGTCGCCTCGGTGCTCGCGGCGCCGGACGCCCCCGTGGTGGTCGAGATCGTGCAGGCCGGCTTCTGATCCCGGATTCAGCGGCGACCCGTGCGGCGGCGTTCGCGCGCCCAGCACGGGGTGTGCCAGGGCCGCCGGTCCTCGGGTGCGTGCACTGGCACGACGACCTCGTGGCCGACGCCGGCCGGGATCTCCTGGTTGCATCCGGGGCACCGGTAGGGCTTCACGGCCTGGTACGGCTGCATGTGCCGCACCTCGACCGCGTCGGGGTCACGCAAGGCCGAAGCCCCAGACCAGCAGCGCACCGATGAGCACGGCGGCGGCGACGACGATCGCGTAGTCGCTCGCCCGGGGCTTGGTGCCCCGTTCGGGGTTGAATCCCATGGGGCTACGGTACCGGCGCCGCCGCGTCGGGAACGTCCCCGGCGCGGCCCGACCGACCGAGGAGCCGAGCGCCGGTGGAGACGATCGAGGTCACGCGACGGGACGGCATCGTCACCGTCACCCTCAACCGCCCGCACAAGAAGAACGCCATGACCCCCACGATGTGGGAGGAACTCCTCGAGGTGTTCGACGCGGTCGAGGCCGATCGCGAGGACCGGGTCCTCGTCATCACGGGCGCCGAGGACGCGTTCTGCTCGGGGGCCGACCTCACCGACTCGAGCGGGAACGAGGGCGCGGCCGACGGGGTGGGCGGCTCGGTCGAGCGCATGCGCCTCGTGACCCGTTGCGCGCTCGCCCTGCACGAACTCCGCACGCCGACGCTCGCGGCGGTGAACGGCGTGGCCGCAGGGGCCGGACTCAACCTCGCGCTCGGCTGCGACATCGTCATCGCCTCCGACCGCGCCCGGTTCTCGGAGATCTTCTCGCGACGAGGTCTCAGTGTGGACTTCGGTGGTTCGTGGCTGCTGCCCAGGCTCATCGGGCTGCATCGGGCCAAGGAACTCGTGTTCCTCGCCGACATCATCGATGCGACCGAGGCCGAACGCATCGGGCTCGTGAACCGGGTGGTCGAGCACGATCGGTTCGCCGGGGTGGTGGAGGACTACGCGCGGCGTCTCGCCGCACTCCCGCCGATCCAGATCGCCAACTCGAAACGGATGCTCAACCAGTCGTTCGCGGTCTCGATGGGAGAGGCGCTCGAGGTCGAGGGGCTCGCGCAGGCGCTGTCGTTCCAGACCAAGGACACGCTCGAGGCGATCATGGCCTTCATCCAGAAGCGCGAGCCGCACTTCGAGGGTCGCTGACCGACCGACCGGCGTGCGGCCGAGCTCAGTCGAGGACGAGCTCCGCGTCCCGTCGGGACTCGTCGACGAGCGACCAATCGGGATCCTGGGTCCGGCGGACCACGTTCGAGTGCAGTTCCCACTCCGCCCGGCAGTGCGGACAGGACAGCAGGAACGAGCCGCCGGAGTACTCGGCTTCGATCGGTTCGCCGTCGTAGGGGCACTGGGTGAGGTTCACGAGGGAGATCTTCGGAACCGACGCGCCCCACCTTGACCCCACATTCGCGGACATTCCGGACTCCCTCCTCAGGTCGGCCAGAGCAGGCCGCGGTGCCGGGCGATCTGGCCCGTCCCGACGAGGTCCCGGACGGCCCGGGCCACCGCAACGACATCGAGGCCGGTGCGTGCCGCGAGTTCGTCGGCGGTGGCCGGTTCGCCGCCGAACGCCCGCAGCACGCGTCGGGCCTCCGGGCTGAGGCGGCATGGATCGTCGGTCCGCGGGGCGGATGGACGCAGGGGACCACGGCGGGCCCCGCCGGTCATGCCGACCGCCACGATGACGTCGGACGGATCGAGCAGGGGGTGGGCGCCGTCCGCGATGAGTGCGTTCGTGCCGGCGGCCACCGGGTTGCGGCGCGATCCGGGTTGCGCGAACACCGGACGGTCGAGTCGTAGGGCCGCGGCGGCGGTGCTGAGTGCGCCGCCGCGGGTCGCGGCCTCGATCACGACGACGACGTCGGCGAGCGCCGCGATGATCCGGTTGCGCACCGGGAAGCGTTCGGGGCGTGGGCCGGTGCCGTGGGGATGCTCAGTGACGACGAGCCCCCGGCGGCGAACCTGCGCGGTCAGCGCGACGTGGCGGCGGGGGTAGATGACGTCGAGGCCGGTCGCGACGACGCCGACGGTCGGTCCGCCGGCCTCGAGTGCCCCGGTGTGGGCGGCGCCGTCGATCCCGATCGCGAGCCCGCTCACGACGCTGATGCCGGCGTCGGTGAGGGAACGCGCGAGGTCTCGGGCATCGGTGAGTCCGGCCGGGGTCGCGGCCCGGGTGCCGACGATGGCGACCCGTGGACGATCGAACGCATCGGCCCGCTCACCCTCGATGAGGAGGACCGCCGGGAGGTCGGGTGCGTCGACATCGATCGGCCAGTCCGGGTCCCGGCACGTCGTGACCCGCGTGCCGTTGCGGTCGAGCACCGCGGCGGCCCGCGCCGGGTCGACCCCCTGCCAGTCGGCGACGATCGCCGCCCGTCGTGCCGGGTCGAGGCGGGTCTCGATCCGGAGGAGCGTGTCGGCGCCCCCGGCGGCGAGTGCGGCGACGGCGACCGCGGGATCGGGCCACGCATCGAGGACGCGGTGCAGGCGAGCGGGCGTCATGTGGGGGAGTGCGACGAGTGCGGCGACGGCGGCGTCGCGCGGGGCGGCCATCACGGCACCTCCTGTCGGAGTTCGGCCGCGAGGAGCACGTCGTCGGCGGTGATCACCGCCCGGTCGTCGAGGTCGGCGAGGGTCCGGGCCGTGCGCTGCAGCGCGGCCGCACCCCGACCGGTGAGCGATGTGGCGCGCACCGTGTCACGCCACGCGAGTCGGGCGTCGTCGTCGAGGTGGATCATCTCGGCGAGCGCGCCGGCCGGGACGTGTGCGTTGCGCGACCACGGTCGGCCCTCGTACCGGGCGCGCTGGCGGGCGACCGCAGCCACGACGCGTGCCCGCTCGGTCGAGCTCGACTCCCCGGGCTCCTCGACCTCGGCGGGCGGGCGCAGCGCGAGGCGCAGGTCGAACCGGTCGAGGAGCGGAGAGGACAGTCGACGCCGGTACCGCTCGCGTGCGACGTCCGAGCAGGTGCACCGGGACGGATCGCGCCCGCATGGGCACGGGTTCGTGCAGGCGATGAGCGTGAAGGCGGCCGGGAACTCGATGGCTGCGGCCTGCCGCGAGATGCGGACGACGCGCTCCTCGAGCGGTTGCCGGAGTGCGTCGAGCGCCTGCGGTGCGAACTCACCGAGTTCGTCGAGGAAGAGGGCGCCGCGGCTCGCGAGCGTGACCTCCCCCGGTCGCGGGCGGCCGCTCCCGCCGCCGACGAGCGCCTGGGTGGTCGCGGTGTGGTGCGGTGCCCGGAAGGGTCGGTGGGTCGCGAGTCGACCGGCGGTGCCGAGGCCGACCGCCGAGCGGATGCGGGTGACCTCGAGTGCCTCGTCGGGATCGAGGGGCGCCATGATACCGGGGCGCCGACGGGCGAGCATCGTCTTGCCGGCGCCCGGAGGCCCACTCATGAGCAGGTGGTGCCCGCCGGCTGCCGCCGCCCGCAGTGCGGTGCGGGCCGACCCCATGCCGCGCACCTCGCCGAGGTCGGGCTCGGGGTCGACCCCGGCTCCGGTGTCCGGCTCCGGTGGGGCGTCGGGGAGCGGCGGCCACGGGTCCTCGCCGCCGAGGCAGGCCCGCACCTCGCCGAGCGACCGTGCGGCCCGGATGCGCACGCCGGGGATGAGCGACGCCTCGGCCGCATCCGCGTGCGGGACGATGACGGTGTGCGCGCCGTCGTGCACCAGCGCGTCGACGAGCGCGAGCGCGCCCGGTACGGGGCGGATGCGGCCGTCGAGCCCGAGTTCCCCGAGCACGCCGACCCCGTCGAGGAGGCCGTCGGGGAGTGCGCCCCCGGCGAGCATGAGCCCGAGCGCCACGGCGAGCTCGAGGCCGGCACCACTCTTGCGCACCCCGCCCGGCGCGAGGTTCACGGTGATGCGGCGCAGCGGCCACTCGATCCGCGAGGACACCATCGCCGCGCGCACGCGGTCCTTGGACTCCCGCCCCGCCGCATCGGGCAGGCCGACGATCGAGTACGCGGGCAGGCCGTTGGCGACGTGCACCTCGACGCGCACGATCTGGCCGACGATGCCGTGCAGGGTGGCGCTCAGGACGGAAGCGAGCATGGGGGACCTCCCGGACCGAAGGGGACGGTGGGAGGGCCGATACCGCGGCGCCTCGACGGTGCCGGTCACGGTACGCGAGGGGCCGGACATCGAACCCGGGTCGCCGGCGCGCGGTCGGAGCGGCGGTACCCTGCGGACCATGGCATGGGAGGTCGACGCCTACGTCGCGTCCCTCACCTCGGTGAGTGAGCACACGCATGCCGCGTACGCCCGCGACGTGCGGCAGTTCGTCGAGTGGGCCGAACGCGGTGGGTGCGCCGCCCCGGCCGCGCTCGATCACCGCGTGCTGCGCCGGTACCTGGCGTACCTCGACACCCGCGGGTTCGCGCGCCGATCGATCGCACGCAAGGCGGCCGCGGTGCGCTCGTACCTGCGGTACCTCAAGCGACACGACGTCATCGACACCGACCCGGGGCGGGCCCTGCGCGCGCCGAAGGGTCAGGCGCGCCTGCCCAGGGTGCCGCGCCGCAGCGAGGCGGCCGCGCTCCTCGACGGGGTGCAGGTCGCGACGCTCGACGCGGCCGAGGCCGCCGAACGCGACGACCCCGAGGTCGACCCGGTGACCCTCGCGGTGCTGCGTCGCGATCTGGCGATCCTCGAACTCCTCTACGGCACCGGCATCCGGGTGTCGGAGTGCTGCGGGCTCTCCGTCGGTGATCTGGACCTGACCCGGGGCCACGTCACCGTCCTCGGCAAGGGGGCGAAGGTCCGTCGGGTCCCGCTGGGGGAGCCGGCCGCCGATGCCCTGACGGCCTGGCTCGACGCCGGTCGCCCGGTGCTGGCCGCGGCTGGGACGCCGCCGGGACCGGTGTTCCTGAACCGCCGGGGCCGGGTGCTCACCCCTCGGGACGCCCGCCGGGTCCTCGAGGCCCACCCCCTCGCCGACGGCCGCACCCTGCACCCCCA
>JBEAXD010000030.1:0-7389 GCA_041159995.1 Actinomycetota bacterium
ATCGGCGCCCGCCCCGGCCGCGCCGACGGCACCGGCCGAACCCGTGGGCGCGAAGCCCGGCCTCGGCGCGCTCCGTGGCACGGCCCGGTCCGCGCCTGCGCCGGCCGCATCGGTGCCGGCCACAGCGACACCGGCCGCGCCGGCCGATGCAACGGCCGCGGATGCGCTCTTCACCGCCACGCTCGACGAGGTGATCGCGGCCTGGACCACCGTGCTCGAGTCGGTCCCACGGTCCGTGCGTGCCGCGGTGCAGGAGGCCCAGCCCCTCTCGGTCCACGACGGCGTGGTCACCTTCGGCGTCGGGCGACTTGCGATCGATTCGGTGAAGCCGCGTTTCCAGAAGGAGGCCCCCGCGATCCGGGAGGGCTTCCTCGCCACCCTCGGCCAGGTCCCCAAGTTCCTCCTCGTCGCGCACGACGTCACGGTCGAAGCACCGCCGTCGGTCGAGCCCGAGAAGCCGAAGCGCAAGCGTCCCGAGGTCGTCGCGCCGGAGCCGGTGCGCGAGCTCGAGGAGGAGGTCCATCCCGACGACATCTCGACCGAGGTCGTGAACGCTACGGTGGACTCGAAGGCCCGCATCGAGGCCATGTTCGACGCGACGGTCGTCGAGGAGCACGAGACCTGATCCGGCGTCCGCCCGGATCGACGAGTACGACGGAGAGCGACGTGGCCAAGCAGAAGCCGCAGATGAACCAGATGATGCGTCAGGTGCAGCAGATGCAGGCCGAGATGCTCGCCGCGCAGGAGGCGCTCGCGGCGCAGACCGTCGAGGCGACGGCCGGCGGCGGCATGGTGAAGGCCGTGGTGAGCGGCTCGGGCGAACTGCGGGAGATCGTGATCTCGCCGGACGTCGTCGACCCCGACGACATCGAGATGCTCCAGGACCTCGTCGTCGCCGCGGTCGGCGAGGCGCTGCGTCAGGCCGAGACCATGCGCAACCAAGCGCTCGGCGGCGCGACCGCCGGGATCAACCTCGATCAGTTCGGGCTCGGCGGGCTCCTCGGGTGACCGGACTCCACGAGGGCCCGGTCCAGGCGCTCGTCGACGAGCTCGGTCGGCTCCCCGGCGTCGGCCCCAAGTCGGCGCAGCGCATCGCCTACCACATCCTCAAGACGCCGACCGAGGACGCGCGTCGGCTCGCCGATGCGATCCTCGAGGCGAAGGCCCGCGTCACCTGGTGTCAGACGTGCTTCAACATCGCCGAGGGCGGACAGTGCCACTTCTGCCGCGACGATCGGCGCGATCGCTCCATCGTCTGCGTGGTGGAGGAGCCGCGCGACATCGTCGCCATCGAGCGCACGCGCGAGTTCTCCGGGCGGTACCACGTGCTGCAGGGTGCGATCTCGCCCATCGAGGGCATCGGACCGGAGCAACTGCGGGTGCGTGAACTGCTGCTGCGCCTCGAACCGGAGGACGTGGCCGAGGTGATCCTCGCCACGAACCCGAACATCGAGGGCGAGGCCACGGCGATGTACCTCGCGAAGTTGCTCAAGCCGCTCGGGGTGAAGGTCACGCGCATCGCCAGCGGCCTCCCGGTCGGCGGCGACCTCGAGTACGCCGACGAGGTGACGTTGGGCCGGGCGCTCGAGGGTCGTCGCGAGGTGGACGGCTGACGCGTCAGCCGAGCGCACGGTCGATGAGTGCGCTCACCGCCTCGTGCTCGACGAGGAACCCGTCGTGGCCCGCCTCGGATTCGATCGCGGTGAGACCCGCGACCCGGGGGATGTGGGCGGCGAGCTCCTCCTGGAGTCGCAGCGGGTAGAGCCGGTCCGAGGTGATCCCCGCGAGGGTGACCTCGGCGGTGATGCGCCGCAACGCGGTCGCCACGCCACCACGGCCGCGACCGACATCGTGGTGGTTCATCGCACGCGAGAGGGCGATGTAGGTGTTGGCATCGAACCGGCGGGCCAGCTTCTCACCGTGGTACTCGAGGTACGACTCGATCGCGTACCGGCCGCCGGCCATCGGGTCCTCGTCGCTCTGGTGCCCCCGACCGAAGCGCTCGTCGAGTTCGAGCTCGCTGCGGTACGTGATCTGACCCATGCCCCGCGCGATCGACATGCCGAGGTGCGGCCCGTCACCGGGCGCTGCGTCGTAGTAGTCACCCCCGCGCCAGCGCGGGTCCGACTGGATCGCGCGGATCTGCACACTGCACAGCGCGATCTCCTCGGCCGTCGCGCGCCCGCCGCACGCGATGATGACGGCGCGCTCGACCCGGTCCGGGAAGGACACGAGCCACTCGAGCGCGCGCTGCCCGCCCATCGACCCGCCGACGATGGCGGCCCACCGCGTGATGCCGATCGTGTCGGCGAGCGCGGCCTCGACCACCGCCTGGTCGCGCACGGTGATGACCGGGAACCGGGAGCCGTAGGGTCGCCCCGTCTCCGGGTCGGGTGAGGCCGGTCCGGTGGATCCCTGGCAGCCGCCGAGCACGTTCGGACAGACGACGAACCAGCGATCGGTGTCGATCGCTCGACCCGGACCGATGACCTCGTCCCACCAGCCGGGGTGGAGGTGGCCCGGGCCCGCGGGGCCGGCCGCGTGCGAGTCGCCGGTGAGCGCGTGGAGCACGAGCAGCGCGTTCGAACCGTCCGGCGCGAGCGTGCCCCAGGTCTCGTACGCGATGACGACCTGCGCGAGGCGGCCCCCCGCCTCGAGGACGTGGGGCCGCTCCGTGAAGAGCGTGGCGAAGCGTCGGCGACCGGGCTCGTCGCCCGGCCGCCACGCGCCGCTCACGGGGATGGGCTCGGCCGTCACGGCCGAGAAGGTTACGCCGCCGCCGATCAGACCTTCGCGGCGAGCGCCGACTCGAGGTCGGCGATGATGTCGGCGACCGTCTCGATGCCGACCGACAGGCGCACGAGGCCCGGCGTGACGTTCGATGCGGCCTGCTCCTCGGGCGTGAGCTGCTGGTGGGTCGTGCTCGCCGGGTGGATGGCGAGTGTCCGCACGTCGCCGACGTTGGCCAGGTGGCTCACCAGTTCGAGGTTGTTGATGAAGGCCTTGCCTGCCTCGAGGCCTCCGGCCAGCTCGAACGCGACGATCGCGCCGTTGCCGTTCGGGAGGTACTGGGCCGAGCGGGCGTGCCACGGGCTGGAGGCCAGACCCGCGTAGTGCACCGCCGTCACCTCGGGGCGTGCCTCGAGCCACTGCGCGATCGTGAGCGCGTTCTGCGAGTGCCGCTCCATGCGCAGCGACAGGGTCTCGAGCCCCTGGAGCATGAGGAACGCGTTGAACGGGGAGATCGCCGCACCGAGGTCCCGCATGTAGGTGAGGCGGGCCTTGAGGATGTAGCGGGCGGGCCACAGCGGCTCGGGCAGGCCCGAGAACGCGAGGCCGTGGTACGACGGGTCCGGCTCCGTGAAGTTCGGGAATCGCCCCGAACCCTCGTAGTCGAACCTCCCGCCGTCGATGATGATGCCGGCGACCGAGGTTCCGTGCCCGCCGATGAACTTCGTCGCCGAGTGGGTGACGATGTCGGCACCGTGGGCGAGTGGGTTGCACAGGTACGGCGAGGCGAGGGTGTTGTCCACGACCAGCGGGATCCCGGCCTCGTGGGCGACCCCGGAGATGCCGGTGAAGTCGAGGATGTCGCCCTTCGGGTTGCCGATGGTCTCGCCGTAGAAGGCCCGGGTGTTCGGGCGGATCGCGGCGCGCCACGCGTCGAGATCGTCGGGGTCGTCGACGAACGAGACCTCGACGCCCATCTTCGGGAACGTGTAGTGCAGCTGGTTGTAGGTGCCGCCGTACAGGGATGCCGACGACACGATGTGGCCGCCGTTCTCGGCGAGGTTGAGCAGTGCGAGCGTCTGCGCGGCCTGACCCGAGGAGGTCGCGAGGGCTCCGACACCGCCCTCGAGGTCGGCGATGCGCCCCTCGAAGGCCTCCTGGGTCGGGTTCATGATCCGCGTGTAGATGTTGCCGAGCTCGGCCAGGCCGAACAGGTTCGCCGCGTGGTCGGTGTCGCGGAACACGTAGGAGGTGGTCTGGTAGATCGGGACGGCCCGGGCGCCGGTGGTGGGGTCGGGGGCGGTGCCGGCGTGGATCTGGCGGGTCTCGAAGCCGTGGTCGGCCATGGTGGGCTCCTCGTCGGAACGGGTGCGGGAACGGGCCGGAACGGTAGGGGCCTAAATCCGACCCGTCAAGTCGGATTTAGACGACATGTCCCGCCGCTCCGGGCCGGGTGGCCGCGGGCGTGGTGGTGGGTCGTCCCGGCCCTCCGGCGTCGGATCGCGCCGCCGCGCCACCGTCGGGCGTCACCGGTGGTCGCGTACGGTGCGGCGATGACCCCGTCCCGCCCTCAGGTCGACCGGTACGCCGGGGTCCCGATCACCGATGACGACGCCACGATCGCGGCCCACCTCGCCGACCTCAGCGTGCCGACCCTGATGTGCTCGATGGTCCACATGGCCGGGGACCTCTCGGTGCTCGACGGGCTGCCCCGGCCGACCGGCATCTACCTCAACGAGGTCCAGGGCTTCATGAGTCCGGAGGACCAGGCGGCGGTGCGGGCCCGGGCGCTCGAGGTGATCCGGGCGTACCGCGACGGCGGCTGCGTGCTCCCGCCCGCTCCGTCGGCCGCCACGGTGCACGCGCTCATGGAGCTGCTCGTCGCCGGTGAGGTGCCCGAGGAGTACGTGCCGCTCCTCCTCGAGGAGTTGGAACTCGACGGCGAGGACGCGCGCGAGATCGAGTGGCCCGAGGCTGCGACGCCCGCGGCGCGTACCGCGATGCACGTCGTGGTGATCGGCGCGGGGATGTCGGGCATCCTCGCCGCCGTGCGCCTCGCCCATGCCGGCATCCCGTACACGGTGATCGAGAAGAACCCGGACGTCGGCGGCACCTGGTACGAGAACCGGTACCCCGGGTGCCGGGTCGATGTGGGGAACCACTTCTACTGCTACTCGTTCGCTCCGAACGACGACTGGACGGAGTTCTTCGCGCGCCAGCCCGAACTCCAGCGGTACTTCGGCCAGTGCGCCGACGCGTTCGGTGTGCGTGACCACATCCGGTTCGACACCGAGGTCACTCGCGCCGTGTGGGATGAGGCGAGCGGGTCGTGGCGGGTCGAGGTGCGCGCAACCGGAGGCGCGACCTCGACGATCGGGGCGACCTCGATCATCAGCGCGGTCGGCCAGTTGAACCGGCCCAAGCTCCCCGACATCGCGGGTCGTGAGGACTTCGCCGGGATCGGGATGCACTCGGCGCAGTGGATCGACGGCACGGACCTCGCCGGGAAGCGGGTCGCGGTGGTGGGAACCGGCGCGAGCGCGTTCCAGATCGTCCCGACGATCGCGTCGGAGGTGGAGCACCTCACGGTGTTCCAGCGCTCCGCGCCGTGGATGTTCCCGAATCCGGCCTACCACGACGTCACCGGTGACGGCGTGCGCTGGGCGATGCGGCACCTGCCGTTCTACGGCCGGTGGTATCGCATGCTCATCTTCTGGCCCGCGTGTGACGGCGGGCTGCCGGCGATGCGCGTCGACCCCGACTACCCGCATCAGGACCGCGCGGTGAGCGAGATCAACGACGCGGCGCGCGAGTTCTTCACCGGATGGATCGCGGGGCAGGTCGGTGACGATCCCGACCTCCTCGCGAAGGTGGTCCCCGACCACGTGTGCCTCGGCACGCGCACGCTGCAGGACAACGGGTCGTGGCTCGGCGCGCTCACGCAGCCGCACGTCGACCTCGTCACCGACCCGATCGACCACATCGAGGCCGACGCGATCGTGTGCGCTTCGGGCGCGCGCCACGAGGTCGACGTCATCGTGTTCGCCACCGGGTTCCACGCCAACCGCTACCTGTGGCCGATGGAGATCGTCGGTCGCGACGGCGTCGTGCTGGGGGAGCAGTGGGGCGACGAGCCGACCGCGTACCTCGGCATCACGATCCCGAACTTCCCGAACCTGTTCTGCCTCTACGGGCCGGGCACGAACCTGGCGAGCGGGGGGAGCCTCATCTTCCACTCGGAGTGTCAGATGCGGTACGTGCTCGGCTGCCTCGCACTCCTGCTCGAGCGGGGCGCGCGCACGATCGAGTGCACCGCCGATGCGCACGACGCCTACAACGAACGACTGCAGGCCGAACTCGCGCAGATGGTGTGGTCGCATCCGTCGATCCGGCACTCGTGGTACCGGAACGGCTCCGGGCGGATCTTCATCCTCTCGCCCTGGCGCTTGGTCGACTACTGGTCCTGGACCCGGGCCCCGGATCCCGCGGCCTTCACGTTCGCCTGAGCCCCGGTACCGTGGACGGCGTGACGATCGAGACCGCACCGATCGACGGCGGCCCTGCCATCGCGCGACGCACGGTGGTCCTCGTCGCGGCCGGCGCGGTCGCCGTGGGAGTCGGCGCGGCACTCATCGATCCGACGAACGGTCCGGTCCTCTGCCCGTTCCGGCGGACGACCGGCCTCGACTGCCCGCTCTGTGGCGCGACCCGGGCGGTGCACGCGTTCGTGACCGGGCATCCGCTGGGCGCGCTCGATCACAACCTCCTCGTCGGCGTCCTGCTGCCGGTGGCGGCGGTGATGCTCGTGATCGCGATCGTGGCGGTGGCCCGCGGCCGCCGCATCCGGCGCCCGGTGGTGCCGCGTACCGCGTGGATCACGCTCGCTGTCGTGGCCGTTGCGTTCGGGGTGGTGCGCAATCTGCCGTCGCTCGCCTGGCTCGCCAGTTCCTGACGCGACGACGGGGCGACCCCGGAGGGCCGCCCCGTCCTCCCACCGTCGGGCGTCCGATCAGCGGGCCGGCGCGATCGGCTGACCGCTCAGGGCGCGGTAGGTGTAGGCGAACACGACCGCGGTCATCGGATACGTGAACAGCAGTCCGACGAAGCAGAGCAGCAGTCCGGCGATGTTGATGAGCAGCATGAGGAACGCGAGTCCGAGCAGCGGTCCGAACTTCGGCTTCACGATCGCGACCGACCGCCTGATGGCGGCGAGCGGATCGCCCTCATGGGAATCGATCACGACGTAGCCCGCGAAACCGAGGAACACCGCGGCGATGATGCCCGGCAGGATGCACAGGTACATGCCGACCACGATCGCGATGCCGGCGATGATCTGCACCACGAGGTAGGGGAAGAAGTCCTCGGTCTGGGTCAGTTGGTTCACGTCCGGGCGACCCCCGTCGGTGACCCGCAACGCCGCCCGGATGAGGCCCATGGCGAGCACGAACCCGACCGCGATGAGCAGGACGAACCACACGGTCTGGAGCAGGTCGTTCTGCAGGCCCGCGCCCACGAACTGGAGCACCGCCTGCACGATCCAGATCACGATCGTGATCGTGAGCAGTGGCCCGAGGTTCTTGAGTGTGGCGTTCCAGCCGTAGCTGACCGCCTCACCGACCCGGAACTCCCCTCCGCCGAACGACCCGGGTCCGCCGAACC
>JBEAXD010000064.1:0-7635 GCA_041159995.1 Actinomycetota bacterium
GGTTCGGCCACACCGGGGTCGAGGCGCCGATCCCCGGACCCATCGCGACGATCGCGACGTCGGCCCGACCGGCCACCCTGGCCGCGAGCAGGGCTGCGGGAGCGGAGACCGCCTCGTGGTCGCCCCCGAAGGCGTGGCCGGCGGTGACGGTGGTGTCGATGAGCGCTCGATCCCGCATGGCGGCGACGAGATCCGAGAGCGCGAGCGGCAGTGCTGCGCCATCGGTCATGACGTAGGCGATCCGGGCGTCGGGTCGAACGCTGCGGACCCCGACCACGGCGGCGGGCACCTGGGAGTGCAGCGGGACGTGCACCACCGGCATGCCGTCGATCGTGTCGGCTCCGCCGAGCTCGGGGTGGAACTCCTCGGCGCTGCCGGTATCGGCCTGCAGGCTCGTGTACCGCAACTTCATGATGTGCCCGGGGCCCGGAGCGATGAATTCGTCCCGGTCCAGCGACCAGTGCACCACGTGCCAGCCCCCGGTGCCCAGGCCGAGCTCGACGGCGGTCGTGTTCACGATCACCCGCTCCCCCGGTCCGACCTCGCCGGTGAGCCCGGTGAGGACGTACGCCCGGGCCGCACCGTCCGCGAGCGCGACCTCGACCCGTTGCAGACCGGGACGGGCCTCGAGGATGCGCACCACCTCGCCCCGGCGGAAGGTCGGCATCAGAGGGACGCGATCAACCGCTCGACGCGGTCGTCGTGGGACTTGAACGGGTCCTTGCACAGCACGGTGCGTTGGGCCTGATCGTTGACCTTCAGGTGGACCCAGTCGACGGTGTAGTCGCGTTTGCGTTCCTTCGCCTTCGCGATGAAGGCGCCGCGCAGGCGTGCCCGCGTGGTCTGGGGCGCCTCGTCGATGGCGCGTTGGATCGAGGCGTCGTCGGTGATTCGATCGACCTGGTCCCGCTTCTGCAGCAGGTAGTAGAGGGACCGCGATCGGGTGACGTCGTGGTACGAGAGGTCCAGCAGGGCCACCCGAGGACTCGTGAGCGGCAGGTCGTGACGCTCGCGATAGGCCTCGATGAGGTGGTACTTGATGACCCAGTCCACCTCACGGGAGAGCTTGAGCGGATCGGATTCGAGGTGGGTCATCACGTGCTCCCACATCTCGAGCGCGCGCTGTTCGAGCGGGCTCAGTTCGTGGCGGCTCGCGAACCGCAGCGCGCGCTCGAGGTACTCGGCCTGCATCTCGACGGCCGAGAGTTCCCGTCCGGTGGCGAGCCGTACCCGGCGACGGCACGACATGTCGTGGCTGATCTCGCGGATGGCCCGGATCGGGTTCTCGAGGGTCATGTCGCGCCACGGCGCACCCTCCTCCTCGAGCATGCGCAGCATGATCGAACACACGCCGGTCTTGAGGAAGGTCGTGTACTCGCTCATGTTCGAGTCGCCGACGATGACGTGGAGACGCCGGTAGCGCTCGGCGTCCGCATGAGGCTCATCCCGGGTGTTGATGATCGGTCGGGACCGTGTCGTGGCGCTCGAGACGCCCTCCCAGACGTGCTCGGCCCGCTGGCTGATGCAGTACATCGCGCCACGAGCGGTCTGGAGCACCTTCCCGGCTCCTGCGTAGACCTGGCGGGACACGAGGAACGGGATGAGGACGTCGGTGAACTTCGAGAACTCCCCCTCGCGATCGACGAGGTAGTTCTCGTGGCACCCGTAGGAGTTGCCCGCGGAATCGGTGTTGTTCTTGAACAGGTACACCTCGCCGCGGATCCCCTCCTCCCGGAGGCGGACCTCGGCGCTCTGCACGAGGCTCTCGAGGATTCGCTCCCCCGCCTTGTCGTGGGCGACGAGGTCGGTCAGCGAATCGCACTCGGGGGTCGCGTACTCCGGATGGCTGCCGACATCGAGGTAGAGGCGGGCGCCGTTCTCGAGGAACACGTTGCTCGAACGTCCCCAGGAGACGACTCGTCGGAACAGGTACCGGGCGACCTCGTCGGGACTCAGCCGACGCTGCCCGCGCAGCGTGCAGGTGACGCCGTACTCGTTCTCGAGCCCGAAGATCCGGCGTTCCACGGTTTCGAGCGTACCGGCCCGACGGACCGTGGCCGCGCCGCGGCGGATCAGCCGAGGAGGTCGTCCAGTTCGGCCCCGCGGATCCGTCGGAACGCTCGTCGCGGGCGACCGCGTTCGAGGACCGCGACCTCGAGGGATTCCGAGCTCAGCCGATCCCCGTCCTCGGCGAGCACCTGCGCGCCGAGGCGCACGGCCCCGGAGAGGTCCAGGCCCGCCGTGAAGGCTCCGTCGAGCGCCTCACTGATCCGTTCGGCATCGCCGCCGAGGACCGTGAAGTCCGACTCGTCCATGAGCGTGCCGTCGTAGAGGATGTGGAACAGCTGGTTCGGATCCTCGTCGGTGACGCCGACCTCCGCCACGAGGATCTCGACCTCGTAGGGCTTCATCTCGTGCGTGAACACCTGACCGAGGGTCTGGGCGTAGGCGTTGGCGAGGGAGTTCGCGGTGACGTCCTCGCGTGAGTACTGGAATCCCTTCATGTCGGCGAGCCGCACGCCGCCGATCTTGAGCATCTGGAACTCGTTGTACTTGCCGACCCCGGCGAAGGCGATCCGGTCGTAGACCTCGGAGATCTTGAACAGGGTGCGGGACGGGTTCTCGGCCACGATGACGATGCCGCCGGAGAACTCGAGGGCCACGAGGCTGCGGCCGCGGGCGATGCCCTTGCGGGCGTAGTCGGCCCGGTCCTTCATGACCTGTTCGGGGGAGACGTAGAACGGCATGCTCATGCCGCACCTCCCCGCTCGGGACCGTCGAGGAGGGTCTGGCAGCGCTCGGCCACCTCGGCCTCGTCGAGGAACCGGAACCCGTCGGCGTCGATGATCGCAACGAGCGGGTAGATCCCCCGCACGAGGTCGGGTCCGCCGGTCGCGGTGTCCTCGTCGGCCGCCGCGAACAACGAGCGGATCGAGACCTCGACCGCGTCGTCCGGTTGCAGGCCCTCGCGCCAGGTCGCCTTGATCCAGTTGCGGGCGTGCACGGATCCGGATCCGTTCGCGGAGAAGTCCGACTCCTCGTACTTGCCGCCGACCGCGTCGTAGGAGAACACACGTCCCCGGCGACGCCGTTGGTCGTAGCCGGCGAACAGGGGCACCACGACGAGGCCCTGCATCGCCGCGGGCAGGTTGGCCCGGACCATCTGCGAGAGCTGGTTGGCCTTACCCTCGAGCGACAGCGCCTCGCCCTCGATCTTCTCGTAGTGCTCGAGCTGCACCTGGAAGAGCCGGACCATCTCCACCGCGAGTCCGGCGGTCCCGGCGATGGCGACCCCGGAGAAGTCGTCGGCCGGGAAGACCTTCTCGATCCGGCGGTTCGCGATCGAGTGGCCCGCGGTGGCCCGCCGGTCCCCGGCCATCACGACGCCGCCCTCGCACCGGATGGCGACGACGGTGGTGCCGTGCGGCGCGTCGAAGGGCAGCGGGCCCCCGACCGGTGCGGTCGGGATGCTCAGCGCGTCGGGTGCGACGCGGCGCAGCAGGTCGACGAACGACGGTCCCGGGTCGGTACCCGCTTCGAAGATCGGCAGGATCGGCGTCTCAGTCATGGGCGATCACTGCCCGCCCTTCTGGACGTACGCCTTGACGAAGTCCTCGGCGTTGTCCTCGAGGACCGAGTCGATCTCGTCGAGGAGGTCGTCGAGCTCCTCCTTGATCTTCTCGCCCTGCTTGGTCGGCGCCTCGACCTCCGCGACCTCCTGGTCGCGATCCTTCGGTGTGGTCGTCCGCTTCATCTGCTCGCGCTCGGGCATCGGGTCCTCCGGATGGTCGTCGCTGCGATCCTACGGTGTGGTTCCCGCCAATCGCTCCACGAGTTCGAGCGGCGTGGCGCAGGAGGCCAGCAAGGGACCGACATGGTCCCTCGTGCCCTTGAGCGGGTCCATCATCGGGATGCGCCGGAGTGGGTCCACGCCGACGTCGAGCACGATGCTGTCCCAGTTCGCGGCGACGACGGCCTGCGGCCACCGGGCGAGGCAGGTCCCTCGGAAGTAGGCCCGGGTCCCCGTCGGCGGATCGACCACCGCGGCGGCCACGGACTCCTCCTCGACGACCCGTTCGATCCGTCCGGCCCGGACGAGGCGCTCGTAGAGGGATCGATCCGGCCGGACATCGTGGTACTGCAGGTCGACGAGCGCGAGCTTGGGATCGCGCCAGTCGAGACCGTCCCGGTCCCGGAAGCCCTCGAGCACCGCGAGCTTGGTCACCCAGTCGAGGGTGCCGTCGAGTTCCATGGGGTCGCGTTCGAGCGCGCCGAGCACCCGCTCCCACCGCTCGAGCACGTCGGACCCGACGGCGGTCCCGCCGCAGTGCTCGAGGCCGGTTCGGGCCGCGTACGCCCGGGCACAACGCAGGAACTCCCACTGGATCTCGACCGCCGTGGCCGTCGTCCCATCCCGCAGTTCGAGCGGCGTCCGGCACGAGGGGTCCCGTGACACGGTACGCACGGCGTGCACCGGACCGACGACGGAGAGGTCCCGATCGATCGCGCCGTCCTCGACCATCGCGAGCACGATCGCGGTGGCACCGACCTTGAGCAGCGTCGCCACCTCGCAGAGGTTGGCGTCGCCCACGATGACGTGCAGCCGCCGGTACGCGTCGGGCAGCGCGTGCGGCTCGTCGCGTGTGTTCACCAGCGGACGCTTCAGGGTCGTCTCCAGGCCCACCTCCTCCTCGAAGAAGTCGGCCCGCGCACTGATCTGGAAGTCGCACCGGTCGCGCTCGTGCTCCGCCCCGACCTTGCCGGCGCCGGTGAAGACCTGTCGGGTCACGAACCAGGGCAGCATCGTGCGCACGATCTCGCCGAACGGCACGGTCCGGTCCATGAGGTAGTTCTCGTGGCAGCCGTACGAGTTCGATTTCCCGTCCGAGTTGTTCTTGTAGACGATGATCTCCTCGCCCGGACCCAGCGCGCGTCCGGCGAGACGCATCGATTCGGCGAGGATCCGCTCCCCCGCCTTGTCCGCGACGAGCGCGTCGAGGGCATCGGTGCACTCGGGCGTCGAGTACTCCGGGTGGGCGTGGTCGACGTAGTAGCGGGCACCGTTCGTGAGCACCGCGTTGACGAGGTGGGTCTCGACCTCGGGCGGATTCGAGGGATCGCGCTGGAAGCCGCGGGCGTCCCGAGCCGGGGTCTCGTCCTCGAAGTCCCAGCCGATCCGTTGGTCCGCGACGTACGCGTTGATGAGCACGGACGACGCGACGACCGGGTTGTCGTCACTGCCGCCGCGACGGCTGATGCCGTACTCGGTCTCGATGCCGCAGACCTTCGGGACCGCCACCGTCACACCTCGTCCGGGCCGGGGACGATCAGAGGTACTGGCCGGTGGCGACGCGTTCGATCTGGCGACCGCCGCCCGACTCGCCGTCCTCGCCCTTGGCCAGCACCGTGCGCACGTAGACGATGCGCTCACCCTTCTTGCCCGAGATCTTCGCCCAATCATCGGGGTTCGTGGTGTTCGGGAGGTCCTCGTGCTCGTGGAACTCCTGCCGGATCGAGTCGAGGAGGTCCTGGGTGCAGATACCCGCGGCACCGCCGGCGATCTGCCGTTTGATGGAGAGCTTCTTCGCGCGTCGCACGATGTTCTCGATCATGGCGCCCGATGAGAAGTCCTTGAAGAACAGGACCTCCTTGTCGCCGTTCTGGTAGGTGACCTCGAGGAACCGGTTCGAGTCGTCGACCGCGTACATGTCCTCCACGGCCCGGTCGATCATGCGCTCGATGGCGCCGGTCCGATCGGATGCCGCGTCGAGTTCGGCCCGGGCGATCGGGAGGTCGGGTTGGAGGTACTGCCGGAAGATCTGCTTCGCGCTGGACTCGTCCGGTCGCTCGATCTTGATCTTCACGTCGAGCCGGCCCGGACGCAGGATCGCCGGGTCGATGAGGTCCTCCCGGTTGGAGGCGCCGATGACGATGACGTTCTTGAGGCTCTCGACCCCGTCGATCTCGGCGAGCAATTGCGGCACGATCGTCGATTCGATGTCCGATGAGATGCCGGTCCCTCGGGTGCGGAAGAGCGAGTCCATCTCGTCGAAGAAGACGATGACCGGCACGCCCTCCTCGGACTTCTCGCGGGCCCGTTCGAAGATGAGGCGGATCTGGCGTTCGGTCTCACCGACGTACTTGTTGAGGAGTTCCGGGCCCTTGACGTTGAGGAAGTACGAGCGGGTCCGGTCGTCGCCGGTCTTCTCGGCCACGCGCTTCGCCAGCGAGTTCGCCACCGCCTTCGCGATGAGGGTCTTGCCGCATCCCGGCGGGCCGTAGAGGAGGATGCCCTTCGGCGGCTGGAGTCGGTGCTCGGCGAACATGTCCGCGTACAGGTACGGGAGTTCGACCGCGTCCTGGATCATCTCGATCTGCTCGTCGAGACCGCCGACGTCCGCATACGTGACGTCCGGGACCTCCTCGAGCACGAGTTCCTCCACCTCGGGCCGCGGGATGCGCTCGATGAGCATCCCGGAGCGCCCCTCCATGAGCAGGTGCTCGCCCGCCCGCAGCCGTACACCGACGAGATCGTCGGCGAGTTCGCACACGCGTTCCTCGTCGGCGCGGCCCACGATGAGCGCACGGGTCCCGTCGGCCAGCAGTTCCTTGAAGACCACGACCTCACCCTGCACCTCGGGCCCGCGGGCGAGGACGACCGACAGGGATTCGTTGAGGACGATCTCCTGTCCGCGCCGCAGCGGTTCGGCCTCGAGCTCCGGGTGGAGCGCGACCCGCATCTTGCGTCCCGCGCTGAAGATGTCGACGGTGCCGTCCTCGTTGCGACCGAGGAAGGTGCCGTAGGCCGACGGCGGCTGGGTGAGTTTCTCGACCTCCTCGCGCAGCGCCGCGATGTGCTCGCGGGCCTCGCGCAGGGTGGCGGACAGGCGTTCGTTGTGCGCGACGGCCTGGGTGAGCTGGCCCTTGGTCTCGAGGAGGCGCTCCTCGAGGGTCCGGACCCGCTTGGGTGCCTCCTGCAGTCGCCGGGTGAGGACGGCGAGCTCCTCCTCGAGGGACTTGATGCTGGCCTGGAGTTCCTCGACCTGGGCCGCGTACTCGGAGAGTCGCCGTTCGTGCTCGCTCGCCACGACCCCTCCTCGCACGGTGCACCGCCGCCCCTCGGGTGGGGTCGGATCCGATGCGGATCACCCTAGCCACGGCACCTCGGCTCGATGCCGGATACCCGCCGGGGATCCGGGTACGCTCCCCGCCCGTGGCGGATCCTCCGGGAGCCGCTCACAGGTCGACACCGCGCCGAGGGCTCGATCGGACCTCCGACCGAGCACCACGGATCGGCGCCGATGCCAGCAAGCCGACAGCACGATTGCGTACGGAAGGTGCGATCCCGCCCGGGACCGTCCTCCGGCCCGGCCACCCCCGGCCGGCACGACCAGGGAGTCTCAGATGAAGGTGTGGATCGACCAGGACCTGTGCACCGGCGACGGCCTCTGCGAGGAGATCGCGCCGGCCGTGTTCACGCTGCTCGACGACGGGCTCGCCTACGTGAAGGAGGGCGACAAGGTCTTCAACAGCCCCGGCGGCGCCGAGGGCCTGGCGAACATCCCGGACGGCATGCTCGAAGCGGTCGTGGAGTCCGCCGAGGAGTGCCCCGGCGAGTGCATCTTCATCGAGGAG
>JBEAXD010000133.1:0-7187 GCA_041159995.1 Actinomycetota bacterium
CCCGCAACTCACGCGGCGGCGGGAAGTACTCGTCCTCATCGGTGACGTGCACCGCCTCCACCCCCTCGGTGGGTGCGAGTTTGGCGATCACCGCGTCGACCAGCTCCTCGGGGGCCGACGCGCCCGCGGTGACCCCGACCACAGCCGCGTCACCGAGGGCGGCCAGATCGAGTTCGTCGGGTCCGTCGATGCGCAGGACCGTGGGGCATCCCGCAGCGCTCGCGACCTTGGCGAGGGCCAGGGTGTTCGAGGAGTTCGCGGACCCGATGACCACGACGGCGTCGGCCCGGTCAGCGATCGCGGTGAGCGCCGACTGCCGGTTCGTCGTCGCGAAGCACAGGTCGTTGCGCGCCGCGGTCCAGAGGTCCGGGAATCGCTCGCGGGCGCCATCCATGATGCCGATCCAGTCGCCCATGGCGAGGGTGGTCTGGGCGAGCAGCGCCACCCGTTCCGGATCGTCGATCCCGGCGGCCACCGCATCGAGGTCCTCGGCCTGTTCGACGAGGCGGATCGCGTCGGGCGCCACGGCGAGCGTGCCGATCGCCTCGTCGTGCCCCTCATGTCCGACGTAGAGGATCGTGAAGCCCTTGCCGGCCCGGGTCTTCGCCTCGTGGTGCACCTTCGTCACGAGCGGGCAGACCGCGTCGACGACGAACCGGTTGCGGGCCCGGGCCTCGGAGACGACCTCGGGGGCCGAACCGTGGGCCGACAGCATGAGGGGTGCGCCGTCGGGAACCTCGGTGACGGAGTCGACGAACACCACGCCGAGCTCACGGAAGCGATCGACGACGATCCGGTTGTGCACGATCTCGTGGTAGCAGTAGACGGGTGGGTCGAAGACCCGGACCATCCACGTGAGGGCCTTGATCGCCATCTCGACGCCGGCGCAGAACCCGCGGGGTTCGGCGAGGAGGACACGGCGGACGGGCATGGGCCGCAGGCTACCGCTGCGGCCCGTTGCCCCTAGACTCCTCGGATGCCGTCCGCACGAGTCGTCGCGGTCGCGCCCGGATCCCCGGCCGCCCTCGCGGGTGTGGTCGCGGGGGACGAGATCCTCACCGTGAACGGCGAGGCGATCCGCGACGTCATCCAGTACCAGATCCAGGCCGACGACGCCGAGGTGGAACTCGAACTCCGCCGCGGCGGGCTCGAACGCGTGGTCGCGGTGGAGAAGGAGGCGGGTGCGCCGCTGGGTCTCGAACTCGCGAGCGCAGTGTTCGACCGGGTGCGCACCTGCGACAACCACTGTCCCTTCTGCTTCATCCACCAGTTGCCGCCGGGGATGCGCCGGAGCCTGTCGCTCAAGGACGACGACTACCGGCTCTCCTTCCTGTACGGCAACTTCACCACCCTGACCCGATTCACCGAGGCCGATCTCGAGCGGGTCGTCACCGAGCGCCTGTCTCCGTTGTACGTGAGCATCCACGCCACCGATCCGGACGTGCGGACGACGTTGCTGCGGAACCGCCGGGGCGCCACGAGCCTGCGCTGGCTCGAGGCGCTGCTCGATCACGACATCGAGGTGCACGGCCAGGTGGTCGTCTGCCCGGGCATCAACGACGGCCCGGTACTCGATGACACGATGCTCGGCATCCTCGATCGGTTCCCGACCATCAGCACCGTCGGCGTCGTGCCGCTGGGCGTGAGTGATTACAACACCGAGCCCGAGATGCGCGTGCACACCACCGAGGAGGCGGCAGCGGTCGTCGATGCGATCGCAGGCTGGCAGGAGGTGTTCCTCGCCGTACTGGGTCGTCGCCTCGTCCACCTCGGAGACGAGTACCACCTGATGGCTGGCCGACCGTTCCCATCACTCGGGACCTACGAGGGCTGCCTCCAGCACGAGAACGGTATCGGCATGGCGGCGACCTTCTCGAGCGAGGTCGCCGCCGCACTGGCCGGCGAGCGCCTCGAGGGGACGGGTCCGCGATCGGGGTTCTTCGCCTGGGTCGACGGGGCGCCGGCGGAGGGGTTCCGGGCACCGCGGGTGCGCGGTGGTCTGCCGGTCCGGGACGCCCGGCGGCGCGGCGTACCCGTGGCCCTGCTCACCGGCGCCTACGGTCGCGCCGTGCTCGAACCGCTGCTGCCCGATCTCACCACCCGCGCCGGTGCGCCGGTGCGCTGCCTCGAGGTCGAGAACCGGTGGTTCGGCGGCAACATCGGGGTCACCGGACTCATGACCGGTCCCGACATCGCGCGCTCGCTCGCCGGGGTCCGGCCGGGGGAGCGCGTGCTGCTCCCCGACGTTGCGCTGTCGGAGGATCGATTCCTCGACGGTTCGACGGTCGCCGACCTGCCGTACCCGGTGGAGATCGTGGCCACGAACGGCGTCGCCCTCGTTGAGGCGCTGTCATGAGTGTGGTGAACACGCCGGTCGTTGCGATCGTGGGTCGGCCGAACGTGGGCAAGAGCACGCTCGTGAACCGGTTCGTGGGCCGGCGTGAGGCCATCGTCGAGGAGAAGCCCGGCGTGACCCGTGACCGCAAGGTCCTCGACGCCGAGTGGAACGGTCGACGCTTCACGGTCGTGGACACCGGCGGGTGGATCGACACCGAGGAGCCGCTCGCCCGGCAGGTGAGCCTCCAGGCCGAACGGGCGATCCGCGAGGCGGACCTCGTCGTCCACGTCATCGACGTCACGGTCGGCGTGACCGAGGACGACGCGGCCGTCGCCCGCATCCTCCAGCGGGCCGGGGTTCCCGTGATCGTCGTCGTGAACAAGGTGGACGATGATCGGCGCGAACTCGAGATCTGGGAGGCGGCCGCGCTCGGTCTCGGCGAGCCGATCCCCGTCTCGGCGATCCACGGACGGGGGAGCGGCGATCTGCTCGATCTCGTGGTGGACGCGCTGCCGCCCGCTCCCGAGGACGAGGAGGCCGAGGACCTCGCGCCCCATCTGTTCTCGATCGCGATCGTGGGCCGACCGAACGTGGGCAAGAGCACGCTGTTCAATCGGATCGTCGGTGACGAGCGGTCGGTGACCCACGACATGCCGGGCACGACTCGCGACACCATCGACACGGTGGTGGAGACCGAGGACGGTCCGCTCCGATTCATCGACACCGCGGGCATGCGGCGCCGGAGCCGGGTGGACGAGGACACCGAGTACTACTCGGTGGTGCGTGCGCTCCAGGCGGTGGACCGCGCCGATGCGGCACTGCTGGTGATCGACGCGGAGCAGGGGGTCTCGCACCAGGACCAGCGACTCGCCGAGCGCATCGACGCCGCGGGGACGGCGATCGTCATCGTCCTCAACAAGTGGGACCTCATCGCCACCGAGGACCGTCCGCAGATCCTCGCCGACGTGGCGGACCGACTCGGTTTCCTCTCGTACGCACCCGTGCTCAAGGTGTCGGCACTCACCGGGCGCTTCATCAAGAACGTGCTACCGGCGCTCCGACAGGCCGAGGACGCGTATCACTCCCGGGTGCCGACCGCGGCACTCAACAAGGTCCTGCGGGAGGCCCAGCAGCGACACCCTCCACCGCTCGACCGTAAGCACCGCACGCGGATCCTGTACGCGACCCAGGGGGCGGCGGAACCGCCGACCTTCACGATCTTCGCGACGCGGCAGTTGCCGCAGGCCTACATGCGCTACCTCGAACGGTGCATCCGCGAGAACTTCGACCTCGGCCCGACGCCGATCAAGCTCCGCGTCCGGAAGCGCGCCTCATGAGGGGCGGTGACGACATCCGCGCGGCGACCGATCGGGCGGTGGAGGGCAACTCGATCCGCGGCGGAGAGAAGCTCGCCGCCCAGGGCAAGCGGCCAGTGCGTCAGCGGATCGCCCGACTCCTCGACGAAGGGTCCTTCGTCGAGGACGCGCTGCTTGCGAACGTGTCGGCCGGCGATCTTCCGGCCGACGGTGTGGTCACGGGCACCGGGACGATCGCTGGTCGTCCCGTATGCGTGATGGCGAACGATCCGACCGTGAAGGCCGGATCGTGGGGGGCCCGCACCGTCGAGAAGATCGTGCGGCTCACCGAGTTCGCGCTCGAGCACGAGGTGCCCGTCGTCTACCTCGTCGACTCGGCCGGGGCGCGCATCACCGATCAGGTCGAACTGTTCCCGGGGCGCCGGGGCGCCGGGCGGATCTTCGCCAACCAGGTGCGCCTGTCGGGCCGGGTGCCTCAGGTGTGCTGCCTGTTCGGCCCCTCGGCGGCGGGCGGTGCGTACATCCCGGCGTTCTGCGACGTCGTGTTCATGGTCGAGGGCAACGCGTCGATGTACCTCGGATCCCCTCGTATGGCCGAGGAGGTGATCGGCGAGCACGTCACCCTGGAGGAGATGGGCGGCGCCCGCATGCACGCCAGCGTGAGCGGGTGCGGCGACGCGCTGGCCGCCGATGACGACGCCGCCATCGACATGGCCAAGGTCTGGCTCTCGTACCTGCCGACCTCCTTCCGGGAGCGACCGCCGTCCGCGGCGGCACGTGGACCGCGACCCGGAGCGGCGCCCATCGCTTCGGTGATCCCCGATGAGGATCGTCGGGCCTACGACGTGCGCAGGGTCATCGACTCGCTGGTCGACGAGGGATCGTGGTTCGAGGCGAAGCCACTGTTCGCGAGGGAGCTCGTCACCGGGTTCGCCCGGCTCGACGGCGAGGTGATCGGTATCGTCGCCAACAACCCGCAGCACCTGGGCGGCGTGCTGTTCGTGGACTCCGCGGACAAGGCCGCTCGTTTCATCTGGCTCTGCGACGCGTTCGACGTCCCACTCGTGTTCCTCGCAGACGTTCCCGGGTTCATGATCGGGAGCGCGGTCGAGCGCCAGGGCATCATCAGGCACGGCGCCAAGATGATCACTGCGGTGGCCGAGGCGACCGTGCCGAAGATCTCGGTGATCCTCCGCAAGGCCTACGGGGCCGGGCTGTACGCGATGTGTGGTCCCGCCTTCGACCCGGATGCGGTCATCGCGCTCCCGAGTGCACAGATCGCGGTCATGGGTCCGGAGCCCGCGGTGAACGCGGTGTTCTACAACCGCATCCAGGCCATCGAGGACCCGACGGAGCGCGCCGCGTTCGTGGCCGAGCGGCGAGCCGAGTACGAGGCGGACGTGGACATCGTGCACCTCGCGTCGGAACTCGTGGTCGATGCGATCGTGCAGCCCGAGGACCTCCGCCGTGAACTCGTGGCCCGCCTCGCCGTCGCCCGCAGGCGGGTGCGCGAGGTGTTCCCGCGGCGGCACGGGGTGCCGCCCGTCTGATCCCGCCCCGACCGACCGGATCGGTGCGTCCGGGCGGCCGATGTGGTCAGATGGGCGCCGTGCCGTGGTGCGATCAGTGCGATGAGTACGTCGGTGCCGGGTCGGTGACGACCGAGGGCGGATGTCCGACCTGTGGTGCTCGGGTGGACCGTGGAGACGTCGCAGCGCGGGCGAGTGATCGGGCCGGCGACGCCCCGATGCCGGTGCCCTGGCACCTCAAGCTCCTCGCGCTCGGCGTGGTGGTCTACCTCGGGTTCCGACTCTGGCAGGGGATCGGCTGGCTCCTGGGTTGAGCCGGGTTCCGCGCTTCGTGGCCCGCCGGTGGTCGTGCGTAGGGTCCGGCCGTGCAGTACGACCCCTTCGAGCCGGCCACGATCGCCGATCCCTTCGGTGCGTACCGACGCCTGCGCGACGAGGCCCCCGCGTACCGTACGGACCACGGGTTCTGGGTCATCAGCCGGTACGACGATGTGGTCCGAGCCCTGCGCGATCACGAACGGTTCTCCTCGTCGGCGGGCGTCGGCTCGGAGTGGCGTCCGGTCCCGATGATGATCTCGGTCGACCCGCCGGATCACACCCGCCTGCGTCGCCTCGTGCAGCGGGAGTTCACGCCTCGGGCCATTGCGTCCTGGGATGAGCGGGTGACCCGGATCGTGGACGAGACGCTCGACGCGTTCATCGAGCGTGGTGGCGGCGACCTCGCCGTCGAGGTCGCGTACCCGATCCCGATCGGGGTGATCGCCGACATGCTCGACGTGCCCGCCGAGCATCGGGCGGACTTCAAGCGGTGGTCCGACGACACGATCGACGCGCTCGGCGGCGGTCTCGACCCGGCGACGAGCACGCGGGTCGAACTCAGCATCATCGAGTTCGCTCAGTACTTCGCCGAGGTGATCGCCCGCCGGCGCCTCGCTCCCGGACGGGACCTGCTCAGCCTGCTCGTCGACCCGGCGAACGGCGAGACGCTCGCGGACGGTGACCTCATCTCCTTCGCCATCCTGCTGCTCGTGGCCGGCAACGAGACCACGACGAACCTCATCGGCAACCTGGTCCACGCGCTCGCGACCAACCCCGATCAGTGGACGCGTCTGCAGCGGGACCGCACGCTCGTGCCGGCGGCGGTGGAGGAGGCGCTCCGGTTCGACGCCCCCATCCAGGGGTTCTTCCGCAACACGGTGGTCGACGTCGAGCTCCACGGTGAGACGATCCCGGCCGATGAGAAGGTGATGGTGCTCTTCGGCTCGGCGAACCGGGACGAACGCAAGTATCCGGAGCCCGACCGGTTCATCGTCGACCGGAACCCGATGGATCACCTGGCGTTCGGCGCCGGGATCCACCTCTGCCTCGGCGCACCGCTGGCTCGACTCGAGGGCACTCGGTTCCTCGAGCGGATGCTCGACCGGGTGGAGCGGGTGGAGCCGGCGGGTGTGCCCGAGCGGACCGAGAACCCACTGCTGCGCGGGGTGCGCCACCTGCCGGTGACCCTCGTGCCCCGCTGAGGGGTCCGAGCCCGATCGACCGCTAGAGTCCGTCGGACGTGCCCGCTCCGGCGGGCCACGGGCTGTGGCGCAGTTTGGTTAGCGCGTCGGTCTGGGGGACCGAAGGTCGCAGGTTCAAATCCTGTCAGCCCGACCAGTCAGGGAGCCGTGCTCCCGACGACGTGAGTGGTTCGCGGGCTACGGGAAGCTCGGTTCGATCCGCACCTTCGAGACCGTGCCGCTGTTGCGGTTCGTGACCCAGAGGTTGACTCCGTCGAACGCGGTGCCCTCCGGACCGGTCCCGACCTCGATCTTGTCGAGGTACAGCGATATTGACGACGCAGTGATGGCTGACACCCGGTTGGTGACTTTTTCGGCGATCCAGATGTTCGTACCGTCGAACGTGAGGGAGGCCGGAACGGACCCGCCGTACAGGATGTTGCGGATCACCGCATTGGTGGCCGGGTCGATCAGGACGATCCGGCTGCTGCCGCTGTTCGCGACC
>JBEAXD010000181.1:0-3235 GCA_041159995.1 Actinomycetota bacterium
CCATGGCTGCGACCTGCGCGGCGTCGGTCACGTCGGTGCGGATGAACAGGGCCTCACCCCCGACCGCCTGCACCATGGCGACGGTCTCGGTCCCCCCCGCCTCGTCGACGTCGGCCACGACGACCCGGGCCCGAGCCGCACCGAAGGCCACCGCCGTCGCGCGCCCGAGCCCGGAGGCCGCCCCGGTGACGAGCCCCGCTCGGGTCGCGAACTCGACGGTCACCCGAAGTACTCCCCGCCGTTCACGTCGAGCGATTGCCCGGTGATCATCCGCGACATGCCGCTGGCGAAGAAGACGACCGCCTCGGCGATGTCCTCCTGGGGCGGCACCTCGCCGAGCGGGATGTTCTCGGTGATCTCCGCGATGACCTCGGCCTCCGAGATCCCCCGCGACTGACTCTGCCAGCCCACGTACATCTGCACGTTCGGGCCCCAGATCCACCCGGGAACGACCGCGTTCACCCGGATGCGGTCGGGAGCGAGCTCGAGTGCCATCGACTGCGTCGCGGTGAGGAGCGCGGCCTTCGACGCGGCGTACCCCGCCTCGGCCTCGCGCACCTTGCGCGCGCTCATGGACGCGATGTTCACGATCGACCCCGCCCCGCGGGAGCGCAGGTGCGGGATCGCCGCCCGGCTCAGGTTCATCGCACCGAAGAAGTTGACCTCGAAGATCTTGTGCCAGGTCGCCATGTCCGCGTCCTCGACCCGCTGGAAGGTGTCACCTCGGAACGCCGAGTTCACGACGATGTCCAGCCCACCGAACTCGGAGACCGCGGCTTCGCACACGGCGGCGCAGGCCTCCGGATCGACGACGTTCGTCGACACCCCGATCGCCCGGCCACCGGCCGACTCGATGTCGGCCCGCACCTCGGCGAGACGCTCCGCGTTCCGGGCGGCGAGCGTGACGGCCGCGCCCTCCCGGGCCAGGGCCAGCGCGGTCGCCCGCCCGAAGCCGGGTCCGACTCCCGAAACCACCGCCACCTGTCCGTCGAGCAGACCCATCGTTCCCCCAGTCAGACCGGTCCCGCGTGGCACCACCACGCCCGGAGGTGGAAGGGTGTCGCACCGACGGGTCGGTTCGCAATTCCCGATGGGGGTCGAGGTGTTCAAGGTCATCGCGTTCGTGAAGCGCAGCCCCGGGATGGATGTCGAGGAGTTCCACGACCACTGGCGGGGCCGCCACGCCGAGCTCATCCGCAACAGTCCGGCGGCCGAGCGGGCCCTCGTGCGGTACGAGCAGTCGCACCGGTCGCTCAAGGACTACCACCACGACGACTGCATCTACGACGGTGCGGCCGTCCAGTGGTACCGCGACTGGGACTCCTTCATCGCGATGGTCTCGGACCCCGAGTACCGGGCGACCGTCGGCGCCGACGAGCGCGAACTGTTCGACCAGGCGAACATGCTGGTCGTCTTCACCGAGGTCGAGGACGTGATCGTCCCCCGCCCCGACGACCTCGCGGCGCCCTACACGCGCCTCGTCTGCGCCGTGCGCCGCAAGCCCGGCATGGACCTCGACGAGTTCCACACCTACTGGCTCGAGCAGCACGGTCCGCTCAACCGCGACGACGCCGACATCCGGCGCTTCTTCCTCGCCTACGAGCAGAACCACCGACTCCGCGCTGACTACGACCGCCCCGGGTGCGACATCGACGGCGTGACGATCCAGACGTTCGCGAGCGCGTCGCGGTTCTTCGAGATGGCCATGGACCCGATCTACGAGGCCCGCATCCACCCGGACGAGCTCAAGTTCCTCGCCCGGGACAACCTCATCTGGATGCTCACCGACGCCGAGGACGTGATCCTCGACCGCAGCTGATCCACCCGACGGCGGGCCGTGCGCCGCACGGCCCGGCGGTGACCGCTACAGGCAGAGTTCCGCCATCGTGCGCAGGGTGTTCGCGTCGCCGTAGATCTGGAGCTGCGTCACGCAGGACTCCCGCCAGGCCTCGAGGTCGTCCCGGATCTTCTCCTTCGGACCGATGAGCGAGGTCTCCTCGATGAGGGACATCGGCACGGCGGCCGCGGCCTCGTCCTTCTTCCCATCGAGGTAGAGCTCCTGGATCCGCTTCGACTCGGCCTCGTAGCCCATACGGGAGAACACGTTGGCGTGGAAGTTCATGTCCTTCGCGCCCATCCCGCCGATGTAGAGGGCGAGCACCGGGCGCAGGAAGGACGCGGCCTCCTCGACGTCATCGTGGATGATGACCGGAACGGTGGCCGCCACCTCGAAGTCCTCGAAGGACCGACGCGCGCCCGGACGAGCGAAGCCTTCGGCGAGCGCGTCGCGGTAGAACCCGTCGACCCGGGGCGACAGGTAGATGGCGATCCAGCCGTCGGCGATCTCGGCCGAGAGTGCGACGTTCTTCGGACCCTCGGCCGCGAGGTAGATCGGCAGGTCCTCCCGCAGCGGGTGGGTGATCGAACGAACGGGCTTCCCGAGCCCGGTGCCGCCCGGGTACGGCAGCCGGAACTGATTGCCCTCGTACACCAGTCGTTCCTTGCGGGCGAGGATGCGCCGGATGATGTCGATGTACTCCCGGGTGCGCTCGAGCGGCTTCGCGTAGTTCTGGCCGTACCAGCCCTCCACCACCTGCGGGCCGGACGCACCGAGCCCGAGCACGAACCGCCCGTTCGAGAGGTGATCCATCGTGATCGCCGCCATCGCCGTGGCGGTCGGCGTGCGGGCCGACATCTGGATGATCGAGGTGCCGAGCTGGATGCGCGAGGTCTGCGAACCCCACCACGCGAGGGGCGTGAGCGCGTCCGAGCCGTAGGCCTCGGCGGTCCAGACCGTCTCGTAGCCGAGCCGTTCGGCCTCGAGGATGAGCTCGGGGGTACCGACCGGCATCCCCGCGCCCCAGTAGCCGACCATGAACCCGAGCTTCATCGACTTCGTCATGGCCGGGGACCCTACCGCCGTCCCGATCGGCCTCCGGGACCCCGGGATCGACCCTCCCGAACGGCTCGGCGTCAGAGTCCGGGGGTGAACCGGGCGGCGGCGGCGACCCGGGGACCGACGAGGAACCACAGGAGCAGTCCGTCGTCGGTGGACGTCACGAGGTCGGCCGCCTCGCCCCACGCGATGCCGTCGCGGAACTCGATGGTGGCGCGCCCGAGGGCCCCGGGACCGACCCAGCCGTCGAGCGCCGCCTCGATCGCGGTCCAGTAGACGGCGTTGTTGACGTGGCCGTACGCGTCGAAGTCGGTGATCCGCGGCGGCCAGGGCTCGCGC
>JBEAXD010000204.1:0-10076 GCA_041159995.1 Actinomycetota bacterium
TGGGGGACGTGCTCGCGGCGACCGTCGAGGGATGCCTCGCCGCCGCCGAGCTCGGCGGTGCGCGGTGCCGGGCGTGCGGGGCGGACGCGGCCGCAGCCTGCGTCTGGCGCTGAGCCCGACCGCACGGCCCCGATCGGGGCCGTCGGATCAGACGATCTTCTCGCCGTCCTTGACGATCGAGATGGCCTGGGTCGGACACCCCTGGGCCGCGAGGATGATCTTGTCCTCGGGACCACCGTCGAGGTCGGTGACGACGGCCACGCCGTCGTCGTCGAGGTCGAACACGCCGGGCGCCCAGAACGAGCAGTTCCCCGACCCCATGCAGACCTCGCGGTCGATCGTGATCTCGAGTGCCATGGTCGCCTCCGCGTCGGGGTCGGGGTCAGGCTAGCCCGCGCTCGGGCTGAAGTATGCGAGCACGCGGTCGTGGAGCCGACCGTTCGTGCTGATGGCGTTGCCGCCCCCCGGCGTCGCGACTCCGGCGTGATCGGTGAACCGACCGCCGGCCTCCTCCACGATCGGTTGGATCGCCGCGAGGTCCCAGAGGTTCACGATCGGCTCGAGCGCGATGTCGGCACCGCCCTCGGCGACGAGCATGTGCTGCCAGAAATCCCCGAACCCGCGTGTCCGCCACACCGCAGCGACCAGCGCGCGGAACGGCTCACCGATGCCGAACATCTCCCACAACGGCAGTTCGCCGTAACACAGCTGGGCGTCCGCGAGATCGTCGACGTCCGAGACGCGTATCGGACGACCGTCCGCGTACGCACCCTCGCCGCGAGCGGCCCACCAACGACGGGGCATGGCCGGCGCCGAGACGACGCCCACCTCGCAGCGTCCGTCGCGTTCGAGGCCGATCAGGGTCGCCCACACCGGGATGCCGCGGAGGTAGTTCGACGTGCCGTCGATGGGGTCGATGATCCACCGTCGGCCGGACCGTCCCTCGGCGCCGAACTCCTCCCCGAGGATCGCATCCTCCGGGAAGCGCTCGAGGATCGCAGTGCGGATCACCCGTTCGGCCGCCGTGTCGGCGTCGGTGACGTGCGTGGTGTCGCGCTTGCGCTCCACCGCGAGGTCTGCGGCCCGGAACCGGGCGAGCGTCACGGCGTCGGCGAGATCCGCGAGTTCGAGCGCGAAGGCGAGGTCGGCGTCCATCCTGCGATCGGGCTCAGCCCGGCATGACCTCGAGCACGGTGGCGGAACCCATGCCGCCCGCGGCGCACATGCTCGCCACCCCGAGACCACCGCCGCGACGTCGCAGCTCGTGCACGAGCGTGATCACCATCCGGGCCCCGGTGCAGGCGATCGGGTGACCGAGGCTGCAGCCGGAGCCGTTGACGTTCACGATCTCGTGGTCGAGACCGAGGAGCCGCGTGCTCGCGACGGCCATCGACGCGAACGCCTCGTTGATCTCGACGAGGTCGAGGTCGCCGATCGACAGGCCCGCGCGGTCGAGCGCCTTCGGGACCGCGTACACCGGACCGAGACCGGTGTCCCGCGGGGCGAGCGCGGCGCTCGCCCAGGACCGGATCACCGCGAGGGGTTCGAGGCCGTGTGCCGCGGCGTACTCGGAGTCGACGATCATGATCGCCGCGGCTGCATCGTTGAGACCCGAGGAGTTCCCGGCGGTGATGCTGAAGCCCTCGATCTCCGGGTGGAGCGGCTTGAGCGACGCCAACTTCTCGAGCGTCGTCTCCCGCCGCGGGTGCTCGTCGACCGCGAAGGTCACCGTCGTGCCGTCACGACGGGTCACCTCCATCGGGACGATCTCCTCCTCGAACCGACCCTCGTCGATGGCCCGCACGGCCCGCATGTGCGAGTGGTAGGCCCACTCGTCCATCTGCTCGCGGCTGACCTCGGCCCGCTGGGCGGTGTTCCAGCCCACCGTGATCGACATGTCGAAGGCCGGCGCATCCGGGGTCTCCCGGTGACTCGCCGACATCCACGGGCCCATCTCGTCGCCCGGGAGGATGCGCTTCATGGACCCCGGGGTGGTCGAGATCGATTCGGTGCCCGCGGCGATCACGACCCGATCCATACCGGCCCGGATGCTCGCCGCAGCACCCTGCACCGCCGCCATGCCCGACGCGCAGTGCCGGTTGAGCGCCACCCCCGGCACGTTGAGCATGCCGAGCTCGACCGCGGCGTACCGGGCGAGGTCCCCGCCGCCCTGGAGGCTCTCCCCCATCTGGAGGTCGTCGACCTCCTCCACCGGGATACCGGCGCGCTCCACGAGCCCCCCGATCGCGTGCACGGCGAGGTCCGATGCTGCGAGATCCACGAGCGTGCCCCGCCGGGAGGTCCCGATGGGGGTGCGGGCGGTCGAGACGATGACGGCGTCACCCATGGTGGCGTCAGCCTTTCGAGAGGGGTCCGGGGCCCGGATCCGAGCCGGGCGGATCGTACCCCTGCCCCGTGAGCCGGCACTCAGTCCGGATCGAGGAGGACCGCATCGGTGTGGCCGGCGCGGATCTCGGCCGCGAGCCCGGCGGCGTCACGGACCCCGGCCGTGAGGCGGGTGCAGTACCGCCCGGCGAGATCCGGCCCGTGGGCGTCACTCGCGGCCACCCGAGGTCGGGGCGCGACCGCGAGCGCCGCCGCCGTGAGTGCGTGCTCCGCCGCGTCGGTCTGCGTACTCGCCGCCTCGATCGCATGGGCGGCCGACCACTGCGGCCATCCGGCGACCTCGGCGGGCGTCGGGGCCACCCGACCGGCGCGCCGGGCCCGCTCGCCTGCGACCCGGCGGACCGGATGCGGGAGCACGAGCGCGGTCCCGGTGCGATCCGTCTCCTCGACGAGCTGCTCGAACGTGTACCCGAGCCACAGCGGACGGTCGAGCGCCCCGAACACGAGCACGTGGCCGATGTCGGTCGACAGCTCGACCCCGGGGATGAGCGGGAAGTCGAGCATCCGACTCGCGTCGGCGAGCTCGTCGTCGGGCCAGCGCACATCGTGCTCGGTGATGCACAGCGCATCGAGGCCTCGCCGGCGTGCACTCGCCACGAGTTCCTCGAGGGTCGTGCGCGAGCAGTTCGACCGCGGCGCCGTGTGGGCGTGGAGATCGATGAGCACGACGGGATCCTCAGTCGAGACGCCGGGATCGGATGCGGTGCTCCGGGGCGTCCGCGTTGAGGCACCGCCCGGTGTCCAGATCGAACTCCCACCCGTGGACCTTGCAGTGGAGCACGTGCCCGTCCCGCAACGTACCGAAGCGGGCCAGGTCGGCGCGCAGGTGCGGGCAGCGCCGCTGCACCTCGTAGGCCCCGCAGCGGAAGGACTCGTCGGCCGCGGTCCGGGACGCGTAGTAGCCCTCGCAGAAGGCCATGCGCTCCACCGACAGGCACTTGAAGAACGTGTAGATGTACTCGTTGTACGGGCCGTCGCGGTGCGCCGCGAACCGGGCCGACAGGAAGATCTCGTTCACCCAGTCCTCGGCGCGCTCCTCGATGCACCACTCCACGAGCGCCCGATCCATGGTGAGCGTGTACGCGAACGCATCGCCGGGCCGGAGCCCGCGCACGCGACCCGCCGGGAAGTCGATCACGACATCGATCGGTTGCGGCTCGGCCGCCGGTTCGTCGGTGAGTCGGAGGAGCACCGGGCCGCCGACCCCGCGCCGGGTGAGCGGTGCCATCTCGAGGAGCGGGTCGAACCACTCGGCCAGCGCCGGGAGCACGTCGACCCGATGACGCGGCCATGCGTCCCGACTCGCTGCGAGGTACGCGGCCCAATCGGCTCGGTACGCCTCGAGGTGGGCCCGCTTGTCCCCGAAGATCGCACTCGGCGCGAGATCACCCTCCGGCTGGGCGACCGTACAGGACCCGGCCTCGAGGGTCACGACCGTGCCCGGCACGACGAGGTCACCGCCGGACACACCGTGCTCGGCGAGGTACTCGAGGAAGAACGGCTGATCCGGGAAGATGTTCGCCGGGTCCCCGTCGAGATCGTTGAACGACCAGAGGTCCTCATCGAGGAAGCAGGGCGGACCGGCGCACGGGAACACGTGCGGCGCGCCCACGTCACGGATGTAGGCGAGGGCGCGACCCAACTGGTCCTCACGCTTGCGCCGGCCGAGCCGATCCATCTCCTCCGGCGGGAAGTCGTAGACCATCGGGTACCAGATGGCGCCGGAGAACTGGGTGAAGTGCGCGTCGAACGGTCCGAGCCGGCCGAGTTCCTCGGCGTCCCGGGGCCGCGCGTCGTTCTGGTTCAGCACCCGGGCCGACGGGTCGGCCACGACGAGCAGCGAGTCGCCCGCGGGTCCATCCGCCGGCGCGGTCATCGCGAGGATCGTCACCTCGAGACCGCCCCCGAGGTCCACGGGCACGCCGTGCTCGGTGTGGATGAACCGCGTGAAGCCACAGCCGCGCAGGGCCTGCTCGAGCCGGTCCACGCCGAACGCGGGCAGGAGGACGGTGGCGTCCTTGCTCACCCGCTCGGTGAGGAACTGCGGATCGAAGTGATCGTGGTGGAGGTGCGAGATGTACAGGTACTCGGGCTCGACGAACGGCGAGACGTCGAACCGGTCGTTGCGCGGGAACACGAACCAGGACGCGAAGTACGCCGGCGTGAACCAGGGGTCGCAGAGGATCGAACCGCCCGTGGTCTCGATGGCCATGCCGACGTGGCCGGTGAACGTGATGCGCACGCACGCAGCCTGCCAGACGCCCGCCGCACCCGGGGGGCACGGGCCGGGCGGAACCGGGGTCGTCGGTCGCCCGCGGGTATCGTGCGCGTGACGACGCCGACGAGTACCGGGAGACGTGGTGGCGCTCGACGAACTCAAGGGGCTCGAGACCGGCACCCAGACCGTGCGCATCGAGCGTGGCCCGGTGCGAGTCTTCGCCCGGGCCCTCCTCGACGCGGACCCCGTCTACGACGGCGACGCCGCACCCGTGCCGCCGACGTACCCGTTCGTGATGCACCACTGGGGCCTCGTGGCCACGGAGGGCGCGGTCACCCCCGGGTTGCCCATCGATCGACTGCGCGGACCGGGGCGGGCCATCCTGCACGGCGAGCAGGCGTTCGAGTACGCCCGGTGGCCGCGGGTCGGTGACGTGCTCACCGGCACCACCGTCATCACGGACGTGCGGGAACGCCCCAAGTCGAACGGCGGCGCGCTCGAGTTCTACGAGGCGAGCACGGACTGGCGGGACGCCTCGAGCGACGAACCGGTCGTCCGGAGCGTGTTCACGCTCGTCGTGAACGTCAGTCCACCGAAGGACTGACCGGGACCGTCAGCCCGCCTGCTTCGCCACCCGCTCCGCCTCGGCGGCCGCAGCCTCGGGATCGAGGTAGCGACGGTCCGTGACCGCGAGCTCGCCGTCGAGTTCGTACACCAGCGGCTGACCGGTCGGGATGTTGAGTTCGACGATCTCGTCGTCGGAGATCCGATCGAGGTGCTTCACGAGGGCCCGCAGGGAGTTGCCGTGCGCCGTGACGAGCGTCGTGCGCCCGGCGACGAGGTCCGGCACGATCCCGTCGTACCAGTAGGGCAGCATCCGGGCCACGACGTCGGCGAGACACTCGGAGGCCGGGAGCACGTCGGCGGGCAGACCCGCGTACCGCGGGTCGAAGCGCGGGTGCCCGGGATCGTCGGCGGCGAGCGGGGGCGGCGGTACCGAGTAGGCACGGCGCCAGACCTTGACCTGCTCGATGCCGAACTCGTCGGCGGTCTGCTTCTTGTCCTTGCCCTGGAGTGCGCCGTAGTGCCGCTCGTTGAGACGCCATGACCGCCGCACCGGGATCCATTGACGGTCGCATCCGTGCAGCGCGAGCTCGGCGGTCCGGATCGCTCGCTTCTGGAGCGAGGTGTGGAGGACGTCCGGGAGCAGACCCGCATCGGCGAGCTGGGTGCCGGCCCGGCTCGCCTCGTCGATGCCACGCTCGGACAGATCGACGTCGACCCACCCGGTGAAGAGGTTCTCGAGGTTCCAGACGCTCTGCCCGTGCCGGAGGAGGATGAGGGTCGCCATGGGGCCGAGCCTAGGACGCGGCGGCGGTGGTGGACGCGCCCGGGAGGTCGGTCGTCACCGGATCGGAGCGGTACGGTCGGGCCGTGCGCATCGCAGCCCTCGACCTCGGATCGAACTCGTTCCACCTGGTCGTGGCCGAGGTGCACCCCGACGGCACCTTCACCCCGACCGTACGGGAGAAGGAGATGCTGCACCTCGGCGAACTCGTGGCGACGAGCGGGACGATCTCGGAGCGGGCCACCGAGACCGCGGTCGCCGCGGTGCGACGCATGCGCAAGTTGGCCGAGGCCGCCGGCGCCACCGAGCTCCACGCCCGGGCCACGAGCGCCCTGCGAACGGCCGCGAACGGCGACGACGTGGTGGACCGGATCGAACGGGAATCCGGGGTCGAGGTGGACGTCATCGACGGCCTCGAGGAGGCCCGCCTCATCTTCACAGCGGTGCGATCCGCCGTGGTCCTCGAGCCGGCTCCCGCGATCTGCTTCGACCTCGGCGGAGGGAGCCTCGAGATCGCCGTGGGTGACGCCGCCGGCCTCGCGCTCGCCGCGAGTGAGCGGCTCGGCGTCGGTCGGCTCACCGCCGCCTTCGTCCACAGCGATCCCCTCGTACGGGAGGAACGGCGGGCCATGCGCGACCACGTCGCGGCGACCCTCCGGCCCATCGCCGAGGCGAGTGCGGCGCTGGCGCCCCGCCTCGCGGTGCTCTCGAGCGGCACGTTCGAATCGATCGCCACGATGGTCGGCATCGCCCGAGACGGCCAAGCGCCCGCGGCGCTCAACCAGTTCACCTTCACGGCGGAGGAGTTCCTCCCGCTCTACCGCCTCATCACCCGGGCATCCCGAACCGAGCGTCGGGCGATCCCGGGTATGGACGCCAAACGCGTCGACCTCATCGCGGCGGGTGCCGTGGTGCTCCGGACGATCATCGACGAGTTCGGCTGTGATGGATTCACCGTGTCGGACTGGGCGCTGCGCGAGGGCATCGTCCTCGACGCGATCGCCCGCCACGACCCGGAGGAATGGTCGGACGATCCCTACGCGATCCGCCGCTCATCGGTACTCGGCCTCGCCCGACGGTGCTCGTGGCCCGAAGCGCACTCGCGGCACGTGGCCGAACTCGCGCTCGCACTGTTCGACGGCCTGCGGGGTCACCACGGCCTCGACGACCTCGATCGGGAGCTGCTGGAGTACGCCGCACTGCTCCACGACGTCGGGGAGCACGTCGCCCACGAGGGGCACGAGAAGCACGCGGCGTACCTCGTCGCCCACGGCGGCCTCCGGGGATTCGACCAGGACGAACTCGCGATGCTCATCGCGCTCGTGCGGTGGCATCGACGCGGCGAGGTGCGCCCGGACACGAAGCACGCGCCCCTCGACGGCCCCGCGCTCGACCGCTGTCGCACCCTCACCGCGATCCTGCGCGTGGCGGACGGACTCGACCGCAGTCGCCACCAGGCCGTGACCGGACTCTCGGTCTCGGTCGCACCCTCGCTCGTCCTCATCCGCCTCCGAGCAGCCGACGACGCGGAGCTCGAGGTCTGGGGCGCGCGCCGCAAACGGACCCTGCTCGAGGAGCGCCTCGGCCGGGAGGTGGAGTTCACCAACCATCCGTCCGGGCTCTGAGCGTCGGCGGACCTCAGCCGTCGAGCGTGGTGTGGATGATGCGCGCCGTCGTCGAGACGACCTCGTCGCGGGCGACTCCGTAGCCCTCGAGGTCGGTGTGGAACGCGGCCATGCGCTCGAGCATGGCCACGAGCGCGGCTGCGGCGGCGTACGGCGCGACCCCGTCGCGGCGGGGCCGACCGTCGGCGTCCACGAGCAGGCGGGCGAACCCCTCGGTCAGCGGGCGCAGCGACTGGTTCCGGACGTCCCGGAACCGGGCGTCGCCCTCCTGTGCGGCGAGGTTGCGGGTCCGCAGCACGGCACGGTGGTCGTCCCAGTAGGTGAGGAACCCGTCGACGAATCGTTCCGCAGCCGCCACCCCACGCGGACCGGACCACTCCTCCGCGAGCGATGCGCCGAACGCGAGGGCCTCCTCGCCCGCCTCCTCCGCGAGGACGAGCACCGCCGAGGGCACATCGCGGAAGTACTGGTAGAAGGTGGCCGGCGAGCATCCGACCTCGCGGGTGATGTCGACGACCTTGAGGTCACGCAGGCCGGTGCGCTCGAGGACCTCGGCGGTCGTATCGAGGATCCGGCGTCGGGTCGCCGCCCCGCGGCGACCGATGGCCCGCCCGTCGAGTGCGACGACCTCGCCGATGTCGCCACCGTCCCGGCTCGTCGCGGCGCTGCCGATCTCGTCCTGCTCCGGCGCCATGACCGCCAACCCTACCGGCCGTGCGAACATGGCCCCATGGTCCCGCTCGGTGAACTGCTGCGTCCGGTGTCGGCGGATCTCGCGGCTGCGTTCGACGACGTCGACGTCCCGGGCGCCCTCGTCCACGCGCTCGGCCTGCCGATCCCGACACCCACCCGGACGGGGCCGCCGGCCATCCCGGTGGGTGCGACGGTCGCGGCGATCGCCGGACCGGCAGTGCTCGCGCACGACGCGGTCGCCGCGCTGCAACGGTTCGCCGATCGTACGCGCATCGGCATCGCGAACACGTGGGGCGCCAAGGGCGTGTACCCGTGGGACGATCCCCACCACCTCGGCACGGTCGGGCTCCAACGTGACGACTTCGCGCTCCTCGACCTCGACCGGGTCGACCTCGTGCTCATGGTCGGGACCGACCCGCGCGAATCCCCCGACGACGCGATCGACCGCCCGACGGTGCACGTGCATCCGCAGCACCTCGATCACCTCACCGCAACGCCGAACGCCGCACTGCCGGAGCGTCCGCGCTTCTTCGACGTGATCGCGGCGGTCGCTGGACCGGGGTACACGAGCGACCGGCGGCCCCGCCATCCGGCCCGCGCGGTCATGGACCTCAAGCACGGCATCCCGCCCGACGGCATCGTCATCGCCGAGCCCGGGCCGGTCGGGCTCTGGTTCGCCCGGACGTTCCCGACCGACCGACCCGGTCAGATCGTCGTCCCGGCGTGGTCCCGACCCGGCGCGGCCGCGGCGCTCGCGCTCGCCGCGGTGCTGCGCGGCCGCCACGCGACCGCCGTCATGGCCGAACCGCTCGACCCGATCACGACCGAGGTCGCCCGGATCGCCGACCGCATGGAGGCGCCCGTCCGCTTCGAGCCCTGGGGCGTCGACGTCGATCTCTCCCTCACGCAGGAGTTGGTGGCCGCGGCCGGACCCGTGGTGGCCTGGGGCGGGGCCTGACCGACCTACAACGGCACCGCGGGCGCATCGTTCGGGTCGAGACCGGGCTTCTTCGCGACCCGATGCGCTCCGAGAGCCCTACAACGGCACCGCGGGCGCATCGTTCGGGTCGAGATCGGGCTTCTTCGCGAGAGCCACCTTCGCGCCCATCACCGAATAGCGACCGAGCAGGGCGAAGATCCCGGCGCCGTCGCTCTCCACGGTGGATCCGTTGAGGAAGCGCGCCGCATCCGTGCAGAGCAGCGCGACGACCTCGGCCGCCTCGTCGGGCGACACGGTCCGCCGCATCGGGTGGGTCTCGCGCTCGGCGACCATCGCGGTGTCGTAGAACGGTCCGAGCATCTGCTCGATCGACTCGCCGTCGAGCCACCCCGGCGAGACCCCCACGACCGTCGTCCCCTGCGGCCCGAGTTCACACCCGAGGTAGGCGACCATGCTCTCCATCGCAGCCTTCGCCGCGGCGAGCAGGCCGTGGCCCGGGATCCAGGTCCGGGTGTCGGCGCCGCTCACCACGACGATCCGCCCGCCGTCCTCGGGCATGAGCGGCACCACGCCCTGCACCAGTTGGAGGAACCCGGACACCGAGATCGCGAACGTCCGCTCGACGTGGCGCCGCTCGGCCTGCATGAGCGGACGGAACGAGGTGGCCGCGGCATTGGCCACGAGGATGTCGATCCGTCCGGGGTCCTCGGCCACCGCGTCGAGGAGCGCCGCGATCGACGCCTCCTCCCCCAGTTCGCACCGCACCGTCCAGGCCCGCCGACCGGCCGCCCGAACCTGCTCGGCGACGGCCTCGGCCTCCTCGGCTCGCTTGCGGTAGGTGAGGAC
>JBEAXD010000218.1:0-7427 GCA_041159995.1 Actinomycetota bacterium
ATCATCCGCACCCTCTAGACGCAACCCCACCCACCGAGACGTCGCCCTGGCCGCCACCCCCGCAGAGGGCGGCGGCGCCGGTGCCGCCGCCGCGACGACGCAGCTCGTTGATGAGGGTGAGGACGACGCGGGCGCCCGACATGCCCACCGGGTGGCCGAGGGCGATGGCGCCGCCGTTCACGTTGACGATCTCGTCCGAGATGCCGAGGTCGGCCATCGACGCGAGCCCGACCGCGGCGAAGGCCTCGTTGAGTTCGAAGAGGTCGATCGCGGAGACGGGCAGGTTCGCACCGTCGAGCGCGCGCTTGATGGCACGGGACGGCTGGGTGAGCAGCGACGGGTCGGGACCGGCCACCTGCCCGTAGCCGACCAGTTCGGCGATCGGGTTGACACCGAGCTCGGCCGCCTTGTCCTTCGACATCACGACGAGGGCCGCACCACCGTCGGAGATCTGCGAGGCGTTGCCCGCGGTGATCGTGCCGTCCTTGGTGAAGGCGGGGCGCAGGCCGCCAAGGGACTCGGCGCTCGTGCCGGGGCGCACACCCTCGTCGGTGTCGACCATGAGCGGGTCGCCCTTGCGCTGCGGGATCGCGACCGGCGCGATCTCGTCGGTGAACCGGCCGTCCTTCTGCGCGTTCGCGGCGCGCTCGTGGCTCTTGGCCGCCATGTCGTCCTGGGCCTCACGGGTGATGCCACCGAGCGCACCCGTGTACTTCTCAGTGCCCTCGCCCATGTGCACCGCGTCGAACGCGCACCACAGTCCGTCGTGGATGAGCGAGTCGACGAGCTGTCCGTTGCCCATGCGGTATCCGGCCCGCGCCTTCGGCAGCAGGTACGGCGCGTTGGTCATCGACTCCATGCCGCCCGCGATCACGACCTCGGCGTCGCCGGCGTTGATCATCTGGTCGGCGAGGTAGATCGCGTTGATGCCCGAGAGGCAGACCTTGTTGATGGTCGTCGCCGGGACGCTCATCGGGATCCCGGCCTTCGCGGCGGCCTGCCGTGCGGTGATCTGACCCGCACCGGCCTGGAGCACCTGACCCATGATCACGTAGTCGACGTCATCGGCCTTGACCCCGCCGCGCTCGAGCGCGGCCTTGATCGCGATCCCACCGAGGTCGGCGGCGCTGAGGTCGGCGAACGCACCGGAGAGCTTGCCGATCGGGGTGCGGGCGGTGGAGACGATGACGGAACCGGGCATGGGACCCTCCGGAGCGTGGGACGGGTGAACGGGTGCGGATGGTAGCCCTGCCCCGCCGGCCGGCGTCGGGCCGAAGGTCACAGCCCGGGTGGGTGGTCCGGGCCCGACGCCCTCCGATACCGTCCCGGCCCATGACGAGCCAGATCGACGCCATCCGTACCGCGATCCTCGAGGGTGCTCCCGCCGACGACCTCGCGAACCTCCCGCTCCCCGAGGCGACCCGGGCCGCCGTGGTCCTCGCCGAGGAGCAGTCGATGTTCGAGGGGGTGGCGTCCGAGGACAAGGACCCGCGCCAGTCGATCCACATCCAGGACGTCGCGCTGCCCGAGCTCGCACCCGATGAGGCCGTGATCGCGGTGATGGCGTCGTCGATCAACTTCAACACCGTCTGGACCTCGATCTTCGAACCGGTCTCGACGTTCGGATTCCTCAAGCGTCTCGGCAAGGAGAGTGAGTGGGCTGCCCGCCACGACCAGCCGTTCCACGTCATGGGCTCCGACGCGTCGGGCGTCGTGCTGCGCGTCGGTTCGGCCGTGCGCAACTGGAAGCCGGGCGACCGGGTGACCGTGCACTGCAACCATGTCGACGACCAGGATCCGACGAGCCACGACGACTCGATGATGGCGCTCAACCAGCGCATCTGGGGGTTCGAGACGAACTACGGCGGGCTCGCCGATCTCTCGATCGTCAAGGCGAACCAGCTCATGCCGAAGCCCGAGCACCTGACCTGGGAGGAGGCGGCGGTCAACGCGTTGTGCAACTCCACCTCGTACCGCATGATCGTGAGCCCCAACGGTGCCCAGATGACCCAGGGTCAGTCGGTGCTCATCTGGGGTGCCACCGGCGGCATCGGCGCCTACGCCACGCAGTACGTGCTCCACGGCGGCGGCACGCCCGTCGGTGTCGTGTCCTCGCCCGAGCGCGCCGCGCTGCTGAACGAGATGGGCTGCGAGGCCGTCATCGATCGTCGGGCCGAGGGCTACCAGTTCTGGTCGGACGAGCACACGCAGGACCCGAAGGAGTGGCTGCGTCTCGGGAAGAAGATCCGCGAACTCATCGGGCGCGATGTGGACATCGTGTTCGAGCACCCGGGCCGTTCGACGATGGGCGCCTCGGTGTTCGTCGCCCGCAAGGGCGGCATGATCATCACCTGCGCGGCGACGTCCGGGTTCACCATCGAGTACGACAACCGCTACCTCTGGATGAACCTCAAGACGCTCAAGGGCTGCCACTTCGCGAACTACCGCGAGGCCTACGAGGCGAACCGCCTCGTGTGCGAGGGTCGCATCCACCCGACGCTGTCGACGGTGCGGACCCTCGAGGAGACGGCCGAGGCCGCGCTCCTCGTGCACCGGAACGAGGTCGAGGGCAAGGTCGCGGTGCTCGCGATGGCCCCCGAGGAGGGCCTGGGCGTCACGAACCCCGAGATGCGCGAACGACTCCTCCCGCAGATCACCCTGTACCGCCGCTTCCACGGCTGAGCCCCCGAACCCGAGCAGGAGACCCCCGTGCCCCTCGTCGAGATCGATCACGTCGCCATCGCCGTCCGCGACCTCGAGGCCGCCATCGCCTACTACCGCGACACGTTCGGGGTCGAGGTCGAGCACCGTGAGGTCGTCGAGTCCGACGGCGTCGAGGAGGCCCTCCTCAAGGTGGCCGAGTCCTACATCCAGTTGCTCACCCCCACCCGACCCGATTCGCCGGTGGCCAAGTCGCTCGAGACCCGGGGTGAGGGGCTCCACCACATCGGGTACCGCGTGGCCGACTGCGCGGCGGCGCTCGAGCAGGTCAAGGCCGAGGGTCATCGGGTCATCGACGAGGCCCCCCGGCCCGGGAGCCGGGGCACGACCGTCGCCTTCGTGCACCCGAAGACGGCCTTCGGCACGCTCATCGAGCTCGTCCAGGAGTAGGCGGGCGCCCGGTCGCCCCGGGGGAGGTCCGCCCGCCGTGGGCCGGTAACCTCGCCGCCCATGGCCGCACAGGAACCGACTCCGACCCACCCGCTCGAGCAGCGGCTCGAGCAGCTCGCCGCCCTGCGCGAGGAGGCGCTGCACGCCGGGAGTCCGGCCGCGGTCGAACGGCAGCACGCCCGCGGGAAGTTGACCGCGCGCGAACGGCTCGAGCGCCTCCTCGACCCCGAGTCCTTCGTCGAGCTCGACATGTTCGCCCGCCACCGGGCCCACGGCTTCGGCATCGAGAACACGCGACCGCTCACCGACGGCGTCGTGACCGGCTGGGGCACGATCGACGGTCGCAAGGTGTTCGTCTTCTCCCAGGACTTCACCGTGTTCGGCGGCGCACTCGGCGAGGTGTTCGCGGAGAAGATCCACAAGGTCATGGATCTCGCCGAATCCGTCGGCGCGCCGATGATCGGTCTCAACGACGGCGCCGGCGCGCGGATCCAGGAGGGCGTGGTCTCGCTCGCCTCGTACGGCGGCATCTTCCACCGCAACGTGAAGGCCTCGGGCGTGATCCCGCAGATCTCGGTCATCATGGGGCCGTGCGCCGGGGGCGCGGTGTACTCGCCCGCGATGACGGACTTCATCTTCATGGTGAAGGGGACCTCGAACATGTTCATCACCGGGCCCGACGTCGTGAAGTCGGTGACCGGCGAGGAGGTGACCCAGGAGGAACTCGGCGGTGCGATGACGCACGCGTCGAAGTCCGGGGTGGCGAACATCGTCTGCGACGACGAGGAGGCCTGCCTCGCGCAGGTGCGGTACCTGCTCTCGTTCCTCCCATCGAACAACCTCGAGGACCCGCCGTTCTTCGACCCGGAGGACGATCCGGACCGTGACTGCGACAGGGTGCTCGGCCTCATTCCCGATGCGCCGAACAAGCCCTACGACATGAAGAAGGTGATCGCCGACATCGTCGATGACGGCGACTTCTTCGAGGTGAACGCGCTCTGGGCCATGAACATCGTGTGCGGGTACGCCCGTATCGGGGGGCACGTCGTCGGCATCGTCGGCAACCAGCCCCAGGTCCTCGCGGGGTGCCTCGACATCGACGCGTCGGAGAAGGCGGCTCGGTTCGTACGCACCTGCGATGCCTTCAACATCCCGCTCGTGACCTTCGTGGACGTCCCGGGCTTCCTCCCGGGTACGGACCAGGAGTACGGCGGCATCATCCGCCACGGTGCCAAGTTGCTCTACGCGTACTGCGAGGCGACGGTCCCGCGTATCCAGATCATCACCCGCAAGGGCTATGGCGGTGCGTACGTGGTCATGAACTCCAAGTCGATCGGGGCCGACCTCGCATTCGCGTGGCCGTCGGCGGAGATCGCGGTGATGGGTGCTCAGGGTGCGGTCAACATCATCTTCCGCAAGGAGATCGCCGAGGCCGGTGACGACGCAGGGGTCCGGCAGGCCGAGCTCATCGAGGAGTACACCGAGCGCTTCGCGAACCCGTACAACGCGGCCGAGCGCGGCTACGTGGACGACGTGATCGATCCGCGCGAGACCCGGCGCGTCCTCGCCCGGTCGCTCGAGGTCCTGCGCACCAAGAAGGAATCGCTCCCGCAACGCAAGCACGGGAACGTGCCGCTGTGAGCCCGGCCCCGCTCGTCGGTATCCCGTCCGGTGCGACGCCGGAGGAGGTCGCAGCGGTCCTCGCGACGGTCGCGGTGCTCGAGGCCCAACGGGCCGCAGTGGTCGACGACGCACCGGAGCCGGTGTCGAACTGGGTGCGCGCCTCGCGCCTCACGGCGCGCCGGTCCGGACTGCAGCGGGGCGAGTACCGGCTGTCGGGCCGTCTCGGTCGGCGCGCCCGGGCCTGACGCGATGCCGGAGATCATCCATCCGGAGGTCATGAGCGTCGGGACCGATGAGGTCACGGTGTTCTTCCGGACCGAGGAGGCCACCCCCGTGGTGACCCGGGTCGGTGGCCGTGAGGTCACGACCACCGGTCCGTACCACCTCGCCCACGTCACCGGCCTCGAGTCGGGCGCCGAGGTCGGCGTCGACGTGGAGGGCGCGGTGCACGGCGACGACCCGCACTTCCCGCGCACCGTCACCACGCTCGTCCGGCCGCCGGGGCGTCTGCTCGCGACGGTCGCGACCGCCAACGACGTCCACTTCGGCGAGACGGTCTGCGGGCGCATCCACACGGTGCCCGACGAGGAGCTCGGCGTCGCGATCCCGCGTCCGGATGAGCCGCCGTACCCGCAGACCATGAACAACGCAGCGATCGACGAGATCCTCGAGCTCGACCCCGACCTCGTGCTCGTGAAGGGCGACCTCACCTGCGAGGGTACCGACGAGGAGTACCAGCAGTTCCTCGACGCCTACGGCCGGCTCGGCGACCGGATGCACCACGTCCGCGGCAACCACGACGCCATGAGCGACGACACCATGGCCCTGCAGGGTGCGCCGTACGCAGTGGAGCGCGACGGGGTGTCGTTCGTCATGCTCGACACCGTGCGTCCCGGCACGGAGTTCGGTCGGATCACGGCCGAACAGATCGACTGGCTCGACGAGTACGCGTCGGGCACCTCGAACCGGGTGTTCGTGTTCGGCCACCACAACCTCTGGGACCTCGACGCCGCCGAGCGCAGCGCGTCGTACTTCGGGGTGAACTGCGACGACAGCGAGGCCTTCGGCGAGGTGGTACTGCGTCGCGACAACATCGTGGGCTACTTCGCCGGACACACGCATCGGCACCGGATCCGTCGCTCCGAGCGCGCACGGTTCATCCCCTGCGTCGAGGTCGGGGCGACCAAGGACTACCCGGGTGTCTGGGCCGAGTACCGGATCCACGACGGTGGGTTCACCCAGATCGTGCACCGCATCTCGACCCAGGCCGCGCTGGACTGGACCGAGCGCACCCGCTTCCTCTACGCGGGCATGTACCGCGACTACTCGCTGGGTCCGCTCGAGCACCGCTGCTACACCGAGCTCTGGTAGGCGATGCAGGCGCTCGAGGGCTTGCGGGTGGTCGACCTCGCCACCGTCCTCGCCGGGCCGGCGGCGGCCAAGTACCTCGCGGACTTCGGCGCCGACGTGATCAAGGTCGAGGCGCCCGCCGGTGACGGCACCCGTCGAATGGGCTGGATGCCGCCCGAGGGCGGTGACGCCTACATGTGGCGCACGGTCGGACGCGGCAAGCGCAGCGTGGTGCTCGACCTCAAGACGGAGGCCGGTCTCGACGCCGCGCGCACGCTCATCGATCACGCCGACGTGCTCGTCGAGAACTTCCGGCCCGGCACGCTCGAGCGGCTCGGTCTCGACCCCGTGCACCTCCTCGCCCGCAATCCGCGCCTCGTCGTCCTGCGGGTCACCGGCTTCGGGCAGACCGGTCCCTACCGGGCCCAGCCCGGGTTCGCGTCGATCGCCGAGGCGATGAGCGGGTTCGCCGGCCTGAGCGGCGACCCGGAGGGCGCTCCGCTGCTGCCGCCGATCGCGCTCACCGATGAACTCACGGGCATCGTCGGTGCGTTCGCGGTGATGGTCGCACTGCACCACCGGGATCGCACGGGGGAGGGGCAGGTCGTGGATGTCAATCTGCTCGAGTCGATCCTCCAGGTGATGGGACCGCTCCCCGCGGCCTACGCGGCGTCGGGGTACCTCCAGCCCCGGCTCGGCTCGGGCATCCCGTACACCGTCCCGCGCGGCACCTTCGAGTGCTCGGACGGCGTGTGGATCGCGATCTCGGCTTCGGCCGAGTCGGTGGCGAACCGTGTCCTCGCGCTGCTCGGGGTGGCCGACGACGATCGCTTCCGGACCTTCGGCGACCGGGCCGAGCACCGGGCCGAACTCGACGCGCTCGTGCGCACGTGGTGCGCCGCCCGTACCGCCGACGAGGCGCTCGCGGCGTTCGAGGCGGCCGAGGCCGCGGCGGCCCGGGTGTACTCGATGGCCGACGTCGTGGCCGATCCGCACCTGGTCGAGCGCGAGGCCCTCGTCGAGGTGGACGGGGTGCTCATGGCTGCGCCCGTCGCCCGACTCATGGCGACGCCCGGTGCGATCCGGCACGCCGGTCGGCCCCTCGGGGCCGACACCGACGCGGTCCTCACGGCCCTCGCCGCCGACCCCACCTGGCCCGCCCGCGACGGGGATCGACCCGAACCCGACGGAACGACCTGAACCACACGAACCACTCGTGCCCACGCCCGTGGCGGGATGTCCACAGGGGCTGTGGATCGCCCCGGTGCCCCCTGTGGATGAGCTGGGGATACCGGCAGCCGACCCCGTGGACAGTGGGCTCCCGGCTGTGGACGGTGTGGGGA
>JBEAXD010000269.1:0-6125 GCA_041159995.1 Actinomycetota bacterium
GTCCTGAGTCAGCCCTCGAGCGGCACCGGTTCCGGTTCGATCCGACCGGCCGGGCGCGCACCGAACCACCCGTCGATGGTGACCGCGACCAGTGCGAGCCACGCGATCGCGAACCCGGCGATCCGCCAGGCCGGCATCGACTCGCCGTAGAGGGCCACGCCGAGCACGAGGTTGATGGTCGGCACGATGTACTGCAGCCAGCCGAGCGTCGTGAGCGGGATCCGGCCCGCAGCGAATCCGAACAGCAGCAGGGGCACCACGGTGACGGGACCGGCGAATGCGATGAGCACCAGGTCGACGCGACCCGCGTCGCCGAGCCCGCCGCTCCCGGCGAACGCCTGCGCGGCCAGGAACGCGACGGCGAACGGTGCGAGGACCCACGTCTCGGCGGTGAGCCCGGTGAGCGGATCGAACCGCACCCGCTTCTTGAGCACGCCGTAGAGGGTCCAGGTCGCGGCGATGAGGACGGCGAACACCGGCACCTGCCCGTACCCGAACGCCAGGATGACGACCGCGGCCGCCGCGAGGGCGAGCGCCCCGCGCTGGGCCGATCGCAGGTGCTCGCGCAGGACGACCGCGCCCGCTGCGACCATGCCGATGGGGGAGAGCAGGTAGCCGAGTGCCGCGTCCACCACGCGGTCGTGGGTCACGCACCACACGTAGAGCGTCCAGTTCGTCGCGAGGGCGAGCGCGGCGATGCCGGTCCGCAGGAGCACCGGCGGCGTGCGCAGCGGCGCGAGGGCCCGCCACGTGCGTCGACCGGTGACGACGATCGTGAGCAGGACCACCGAGCCGACGATGCGCCACGCGATGAGTTCCGACGCGTCGATGCCGCCGAGCGCGTGCCAGTAGATGGTGACGAGACCCCACAGCGTGTACGCGCCGGCCCCGGCGGCGAGGCCGCGTCGGTGCTCGTCCTGCGTCCCGGCCGCACTGCCCATGTCCTTACCCGCCTCTGTACCTAGTGAAGTACCTATGACACAGCGTCATGAATCGCGTTCGGGATCGAAAGTTCCGAATCACATGCATGTTCTTGTCCGACCTCCTCCGTACCGTCTCGGTCACATGGATCGAAACGCACCGGGCACAGAGGGGAACGAGGTCGCCGACGCGGTCGGCCGGGGCGGCGGGGACGGTTCGACCGTCCTCGTCGTCGCGGCGGACCCGACGGTGCGCGCGGCGCTCGCGGCACTGTGCCGCACCACCACGGGGGCCACCGTACGCGACGAGCGCACGTTGCCGACCGATGCCACCTCGATCGCGGACGTCCTCGTCGTGGTCGACCCGGGGGACGGGAGCCACGGCGTGCCGCGGACGCTCACCTCGGCGGCCGCCCTCACCGTGCCCGTGCTCGTCATCCCACCGGCCTGGCGCGACGCGCTCATCGCCGGCGCGCTCGGTGATGCCGCCGACGTCCCGGAGATCGCCGTGGTCGTGGCTGCCGCGCTCGCCGGGTTGACCGACGGCACCGCGCCCGAGGTGTCGCTCGCCCGCCGCGAGCGCGAGGTCGTCCGGCTCGTGGCCGCCGGTCGGACCGACGTGGAGATCGCGCAGGAGCTCGGTATCGCCACGAGCACCGTGCGGTCGCACCTCGACCGCATCGGACAGAAGACGGGTGCCCGTCGACGGCCCGCGCTCGTGCGGCTCGCCCGGCGGCTCGGACTCGCACCGGAGCAGCCCGAACCCGGCACCTGAGCCGGTCGCGACCCCGACCGGTCGGGCCGGATCGCCGGCCCGCTCCTATCCTTGGCCGATGCCCCGCATCCGCGTCGCCGCCGCGCAGGTGAACCTCGTCGTCGGCGACCTCGACGGCAATCTCGCGCGCATGCGCGACGCGTACGTGGCCGCCGGAACCGCGGGGGCCGACCTCGTGGTGATGCCGGAGCTCACGGTCACCGGGTACCCGCCCGAGGACCTCCTGCTCAAGCCGGCGTTCCTCCGGCACGCGCACGATGTGCTCGAGGCCTTCGCCGCATCGACGACCGAGGTGGTCGCGGTCGTCGGCCACCCCGAGATCGGGCGGGCCGGACTGCACAACGCGGCGGCGATCTGCGGGGGCGGCACGATCCTCGGGACGTACCGCAAGCACCTGCTCCCCAACTACGCGGTGTTCGACGAGCAGCGGTACTTCGAACCGGTCGTGACCGACGGTCCGCTCGTCGTGGTCGCCGGGGTCCGGGTCGCGGTCACGATCTGCGAGGACGCGTGGAGCGCGACCGGACCGGTCCTCACCCAGGCCGCAGGCGGCGCCGAACTCGTCGTCAACCTCAACGCCTCCCCGTACCACGCGGGTCGCGTGCACGAACGGGAGGCGATGCTCACGACGCGCGGTGCGGACGCGGGCGTCCCGATCGTCTACGCCAACCTCGTCGGTGGCCAGGACGAACTCGTCTTCGACGGTGCGTCGATGGTGGTCGACGGCACCGGTCGCGTCGTGGCCCGCGCCCGGCAGTTCGTCGAGGACCTGCTGGTCGTCGACCTCGAGGTACCGGTGGCCGCGCAGCGGCCCCCGGGATCCCGTCCGACGGGATTCGCCGCGCTGGGGGAGCTGACGGTGAGTTCGGAGACCCGGGCCAGCGGACCGGTGGAGTCGGCCCGGGTGGAGCCCCTGCACGATCGGGTGCGCGAGGTGTTCGAGGCGCTCGTGCTCGGCACCCGCGACTACGTGACCAAGAACGGGTTCGGCGACGTGGTCATCGGTCTGTCGGGCGGGATCGATTCCTCGCTCGTCGCGGCGATCGCGGTCGAGGCGCTCGGGCCCTCGCGGGTGCACGGTGTCCTCATGCCGAGTCGGTACTCCTCGGATCACAGCCTCTCGGACGCCGCCGATCTCGCGGCGGCACTCGGCATCGAGACCCGCACCATCCCGATCGAGCCGGCGCACGCGGCGTTGGAGGAGATGCTCGAGCCGTCGTTCGCCGCGCACGAGCCCGACCTCACCGAGGAGAACCTGCAGGCACGCATCCGCGGCACCCTGCTCATGGCCCTCTCGAACAAGTTCGGCTGGTTGGTCCTCACGACCGGGAACAAGAGCGAGATGGCGACCGGGTACTCCACCCTCTACGGCGACATGGCCGGTGGGTTCGCGGTGATCAAGGACGTGCCGAAGATGCTCGTCTCCGCGATCTGTGAGGACGTCAACGCTCGGGCGGGACGCGAGGTCATCCCGCGTCACGTCATCGACAAGCCGCCGAGCGCCGAGCTCCGGCCCGACCAGCGCGACGAGGACTACCTGCCGCCCTACCCGGTGCTGGATCGCATCCTCGAGGCGTACGTGGAGCAGGACCGGTCCGTCGCCGATCTCGAGGCCGAGGGCTTCGACCCCGCGGTCGTCGCGCGCGTCGCAGGGTTGGTCGATCGGAGCGAGTACAAGCGCCGTCAGGCGCCGCCGGGCGTGCGGGTGTCGCCGAAGGCGTTCGGCAAGGACCGGCGGCTGCCGATCACCAACCGCTGGTCCGGCTGAGCGCGGGCTCCCGGGTGGCACAGGTCGGCGCCGGGCGCCCCGCACGATCCGGATGGCGCGCGTACGCGCCGGAACTGGCGATCGTCCTCGCGGCAGTGCTGTACGGCGCGACGTTCCGCGTCGTGCAGGTGTCCGTGGAACGGACGAGTCCCTCGGGGTTCGTGTTCATGCGGTACACCGTCGGCGCCCTCGTGCTCCTCCCGTTCGCCCTCCGGCGCGGGTGGCGCGGGCCGCGCGCACTCCCGCACGACGGGTGGCGGCTCGTGGTCGCCGTGGCCGTGCTCGTGGGGGCGTTCTCCGGGTTCGGTGCGTACGTCCAGACCGTGGGGTTGCGCACGACGACGACCTCGAACTCGGCCTTCATCACCAGCCTGTTCGTGGTGTTCACGCCACTCATCGAGTCGGTGGTCTACCGGCGGTGGCCCCGCCGGGGCATCGCGGGCGCGGTCGCGGTGTCGATGCTCGGGCTCTGGTTGCTCACGGGGGCGTCGCTGTCGATGGGCCGCGGCGACGTGTACACCCTGCTCTGCGCCGCGCTCTACGGCGGGTGGTACGTGGCGATCGGGGCGTACACGAACCGCATGGACCTCGTCGCCTTCACCTGCGCGCAACTGTTCATGGCCGCGCTGTTCATGGTGCCGTTCGCGATCGCGTCCGGCTTCGGACGGATCGACGCCTACGTGATCGGCACGGTGCTGTTCACCGGCATCGCGTGCACAGCGGTCGCGTTCGCGCTCACTGCTTGGGCCCAGCGGCGGATCGATCCGTCCCGCACCACGATCATCAGCCTCGTCGAACCGGTGGTGGCCGGTGTCGTCGGGTACGTCGTCGGTGAACGGCTCGGCGTGGGCGGGTACGTGGGGGCGTCACTCATCATCGTGGCGATCCTCATCGCCGAGCGCGGGACCCACGCACCGAACCCACCGGCGCCCGAGGTTTGACCCTCCCCACCCGCGGTGTGAGGATGCGCCCATGCCGAACGACGGACGCAGCCCCCGACCCGCCTTCGCCCCGTGGGACCGCCGCGAACTGCCCGGACTCTTCTCCGTGGAGGAGTCGGCGCGGCGGGTCGGCGCGTACGCCTGGGTCGAGCAGCGGCTCTTCGAGGCGCTCGGAGGGTGGATCGCGACGGTGCCGGAACTCGACGTGAAGTTGGTGCTCGGCCGGCACTGCTACCACCACGCCTGGCACGCCGAGCAGTTCCACGCCCGACTCCCCGAACTCCGGGAGATGAACCCGGCCCGCTGCACGGTGCCGGCGAACGACGGGGTCGCGGCGCTGCTCGAGGCCGTGATCGAGCCGGAGGCGGCGGAGCACACCATCGAGAAGCTCACCGGCGTGTTCCGTGTGCTCCTGCCCCGCAAGATCGCGGCGTACACGTACCACCTCAACGCGACCTCGAGCATCACCGACGCCCCGACCCAGCGCAGCCTCCGGTTCATCCTCCAGGACGAGCTCGACGACTGGCGGGAGGGCGAGATGCTCCTGCAATCACTCATCACGACGCCCGAGGCCGCCGCCCGGGCCGCCGCCCGGGCCGCCGCGCTCGAGACGCTGGCGGTGGCGGCCGGCGGGATCGCCGGTCCCGGTACGCTGGGAGCCTCCCCGACCCCGGAGGTCACCCCGTGAAGCGGTTCCTGCCCGTCGACGAACTCGCCCGCGACGAGCGCTTCGTGCGCACGAGCATCGTCGCCGGGTTCAACGACCCCCGCAACGGTCGCGCGTCCGAGCGAGCGATCAGCAGTGCCCGGCTCGAACCGGGGCGCGCCGCGGCCCCCGATCGGGCCCGGGCCCTCATGCACGGCATCTTCGTGGGCGAGATCCAGGCGCTCGAGGGCGCCGGTCGCACCACGTTCGACTTCGACGACGCGGACGCGCCGTTCGCGCTCAAGCTCGACATGGCCCGGCAGTGCTGGGACGAGGCCCGTCACGTCGAGATCTCGGTGAAGCTCGGCGAGCACATGGGCACCGAGATCGGCGAGTACACCGAGTCCACCTTCCTCTACGAGGCCGCGTGCGTCCCGGATCCCGCGATGCGGCTCTCCGGGGTGAACCGCGCGCTCGAGGGCCTCGCCATCGACGTCTTCAACACGATGAAGGAGTTCGGCGACGCGTCCGGCGACCCGGTGCTGCACTTCTGCGAGGACTGGATGCTCGCCGATGAGGTGACCCACGTGAAGATGGGGTCGGACTGGTTGCGGCGCCTCACCGAGCAGGACCCGGAGCGCCGGGCCCGCGCGCTCGAGTTCCAGCGCACGGTCGACAAGCTGTTCAGCCTCGGTGGCTTCCGCGGGGAGACCGAGGAGAACCCGGTGCAGATCGCTCGTCGCTTCCGCGAACTCGCGGGCTTCGACACCGACGAGATCGATGAGATCGCGGCGCTCGCGGCCGAGGCGCTCGCCGACGCTCGGGCCCGCGAGGCCGTCGCCGGCTGAGCGCCGTGCGGCTCTCGATCGTCCCGGAGGCGTTCACGCTCGTCCTCTACGACGCACCACTCGTGCGATCCGTCGTGGAGGAGGTCGGGTCGGCGGTCGGGTTCCCCGCGGACGTCGAGGTGTCGCTCGAGATCGACGAGGAACTCGCGCAACCGCTCACCGGTTCGTACGTCGACGTGCGTGACGGCGTGCTGCACCTCTGGTACTCGGGGGGCAACGTCGAGGAC
>JBEAXD010000278.1:0-5144 GCA_041159995.1 Actinomycetota bacterium
CCGAGCGCCTCGTTCCATGCGGGCAACTGGATCGCGCGGGCCCGGGAGTCCCGGGCGAGGGTGACGGCGAGGGTCTCGAGCACGATCCGTTGCACGTTGTTCTCGGGCTGGGCCTCGGTGAGGCCGAGCGAGTTCACCTGCACGCCGTACCGGAACCGGCGGAGCTTGTCGTCGGTGACGCCGTAGCGCTCCTGCACGATGCGGTCCCAGAGGCGACCCATCGCCCGGAGCTTGCACATCTCCTCGACGAACCGGATGCCCGCGTTCACGAAGAAGGAGATGCGTCCGACGACCGCCGGCATCTCGTCGGGCGCGACCTGACCACTCTCCAACACACCGTCGAGCACGCCGATCGCGTTCGCCATGGCGTACGCGATCTCCTGCACCGGCGTCGCGCCCGCCTCCTGGAGGTGGTAGGAGCAGACGTTGATCGGATTCCACTTCGGGACCTCGCGCACCGTGTGGGTGATGACGTCCACGGTGAGGCGACGGCTCGCCTCCGGTCCGAAGATGAACGTGCCGCGGGAGAGGTACTCCTTGACGATGTCGTTCTGGGTGGTGCCCGCCAGCTTGGCGACGTCCTCGCCCCGCTCCTCGGCCAGGGCGATGTAGAGCGCGAGCAGCCACATCGCGGTGGCGTTGATCGTCATCGAGGTGTTCATGTCCTCGAGCGGGATCTGCTCGAAGAGCGCGCGCATCTCCCCGAGGTGCGGCACCGGCACGCCGACCTTGCCGACCTCGCCCCGGGCCAGGATGTGGTCCGGGTCGTAGCCGGTCTGGGTCGGGAGGTCGAAGGCCACCGAGAGCCCGGTCTGGCCCTTGGCGAGGTTGGTCCGGTACAGCTCGTTCGACGCCCGGGCCGAGGTGTGGCCCGAGTAGGTCCGCATGACCCAGGGGCGTTCACGCGTCACGTCGTCATCCTCCGGGTGTCCGACACCGGACGGTGTCGTGGTCGTCTACTTGCGGTAGTCGTAGAACCCGATACCGCTCTTGCGTCCGAGACGCTCGGCGGAGACCATGCGGCGCAGGAGCGGCGCGGGCGCGTAGTTCGGGTCCTTGAACTCGGTGTAGAGGGCCTCGAGGATCGACAGACTCGTGTCGAGCCCGACGAGGTCGAGCAGCGCGAACGGACCCATCGGGAAGTTGCAGCCACCCTTCATCGCCGCGTCGATGTCGTCGCGGGTGGCGACCCCGGCGTCCATGAGTCGGATCGCGTTGTTCAGGTACGGGAAGAGGAGCGCGTTCACGATGAACCCGGCCTGATCCTTGACCTCGACCGGTCCCTTGCCGCAGGCCTCGGCGAAGGCGCGGGTCTCGGCGATCGTCTCGTCCGACGAGGTGATGGCCCGGACGATCTCGACGAGCGGCATCGCCGGGGCGGGGTTGAAGAAGTGCACGCCGCAGACCCGCTCGGGGCGACCGGTCTCCATCGCCATCTCGACCACCGGGAGCGTCGAGGTGTTCGTGGCGAGGATCGCGCCGTCCTTGACGATGCGGTCGAGGTCGTTGAAGAGCTGCTTCTTGGTGGGCAGATCCTCGAGGATCGACTCGATGACGAGGTCGCAGTCGGCGAGTTCGTTCAGGTCCGACACGCCGCGCACGAGTGCGAGCGCGGCGTCACGGGCGGCCTCCTCGAGCCGACCCTTCTCGACCTGCTTGTCGAGGGACTTCTGGAGGCTCGCGACCATGGCGTCGGCGCTCGACTGCGATCGGCTGCGCAGGATCACCTCGAAGCCGGCCTTCGCCGCGACCTCGGCGATACCGGATCCCATGATGCCGGAACCGACGATGCCCACCCGCTTGATCTCACCCATCGCTGCTCGTCCTTCGTTCGACACGTTCCGAGCGCTTCGACGGCGCGCTCGGCAAGGGGCCGAAACGTACCGGAGCCGCGGCCCGCGACGCCACAGGGAGCAGGGCGGGGGCGGCTGTTAGCGTCGGGTCCATGGCTGAGGATGCTGCTCGAGGCACGTTGGCGTTCGTGGGTGGGAGCGAATGGTCCCCGCTGTCGTCCGGCCTGGACCGAGCCCTGCTCGAACGGGCCGGTGGCGGTCCGGTCGTCGTCATCCCGACCGCCGCGGCGTTCAGCGGTCCGGACCGGGTCGGCCCGGCGGCCACCGAGTGCTTCGCCGCGCTCGGCGCCGAGGTCGTCGTGATCGACGCGCTCCACCGCGAGGAGGCGGAGGACAAGGACCTCGTCGCCCCGGTGCGCGAGGCGCGCTTCATCTACCTCGCCGATGGTTCCCCGTTGCACCTGCGTTCGGTGCTCAAGGACTCGGCGCTGTTCAAGGCGATCCGGGGGGCGTGGCGCGACGGTGCGGTGCTCGCAGCATCGGGTGCGGGCGCGACGCTGCTCGCCGATCCGATGGTGGATCCGCGGGGCGGCGCGTACACGGTCGGGTTCGGTCTCGTGTCGGATCTCGCGGTGTTCCCGCACCACGGGACGGCCCCGGCCCACCTGCTCGAGCGGTCGCTCGAACTGCTGCCGCGGCGGGCCTTCCTCGCCGGGGTCGACGACCACACCGCGCTCGTGCGCGAGGCCGATGGCACCTGGCGGGTCGTCGGCGACGGCTGGGTCACCGTCTACACGCACACCGACGGGCCGGCGGCGACCCAGGTGGGCTCCTACGCCGCGGACTCGGTGATCGACACCCTCTCGATGTAGACCGGATCGGTCGGCCGGTCCTCGGGGCCGGTCGGCACCCGCGAGATCTCCCGGGCGACGTCGAGGCCCTCGGTCACGACACCCCACGTGGCGTACTCCGGCGGCAGTGCCTCACCCTGTGCACCGGTGACGATGAAGAACTGATCGCCGAAGGTGCCGGCGGGCGCGGTCCCGGTCTTGGCCGCTGCGATCGCGCCGAGCGGGTACGCACCGGTGGGGAGTTCGCCGATCACCGAGGAGGGCGGGGTGCCCGTCCCGTCCCCTCGCTTGTCGCCGCCCTGGATCACGAAGCCGGGGATCACGCGGTGGAAGGTGAGCCCGTCGTAGTACCCGCTGCGGGCGAGATCGATGAAGTGGCTCGTGGCGATCGGGGCGTTGCGCGCGTCGAGCGACAGCACGATCGTGCCCTTCGACGTCCGCATCGTCGCGGTGTAGCGCTTCGTCGGATCCACGGTCGTCGAGGTCGTCGGCTGCGTCGTGCTCGACGACCTCGTGGTCGAGGTCGGCTGCGCGGTCGTCGACGTGGATCCGCTCGCGTCGTCGTCGCCCGACGCGCGGATCTGCGTCCACGCGAAGATCGCCACGACGGGGATCAGTACGAATGCCAGGTTGCGGTACGTACGGATGCGCCGGGTCCGCTTCTCGGCCGCCTCCTTCGCGGCCTGGGCCTGCGCGCGGTTCTGCTTCTGCCGCTCGCGCTTGTCGGACTTGCTCACGCTCGCTCCTCGTCGGGGTCGTCGCGGTCGGGACTACTTCAGGTCTGCGTCATCACCTCGGCGCCGGGCCGGGGGTCTGCGGTGCCGGGGCCACGTAGGTCCGGCAGGCCTGCCCGCGCAGCGACGGGCACGCCGGGTACTCGGTCGGCAGACCCTTCGGGACCTTCACCCGGGACAGGACGAGCCGGGAGGCGCGCGGGCCACCGGTCACCACGGTGTTGCGCACGGGCTCGGTGTTCTGGAGGGCCTCGAAGGTCCAGAGCGGTCGGTTGCCGCCGGGCGCCTGGACCGAGATGCGGATCTGGGATCCCTTCCGGAACACGTGGGCCACGGGGAACAGCGCGACCCGCATGCGGGTCGGCTGTCCGGGCGTCAGCGCCCGGGCGTCGGCCTCGAGGTGGGTCTGGCGCGGGTCGGTGACGGTGGACGCCGCGGCGTCGAGCTTGCGGTGGCTCGCCCGCAACCAGCCGCTCTGCACGTACACCTCGGAGCCGTCGGGGCGGACCTCGGTGAGCGTGACCTCGACGTCGGTGTCACGGGCGGTGGAGGCGAGCGTGAGATCCACGCTGCCCGGACCGGCGATCGCGATGGTGCGGTCGAGCGGGGGCGAGATCCACGCGAGCGAGGACGCGGAGTCGAGCGGCACCCAGTTGTAGGTGGGGGTCGCCTGCCAGATGCCGGAGCCGTCCCCGGTGTAGGTCGAGCGCGGCCGCGCGTTCGGTTCGTAGTTGAACGACAGGGTCTCGGCCCGCTTCGCCGGGGTCTCCTGCAGGGAGCCGTCGGCGGCGAGGTGGAACACGGCGGCCGAGGCACCGGGGAGCGGCCAGCGCGTGGCGGTGCTCTCCGCCGCGGGCAGCGGGGTCCCGGCCTGCGTACCGGGGCGGGCGCCGTTCTCCCAGAGGATGCGCACCCGCGGCTCGGCCTCGAAGGACTTCAGGGCGGTGCGGTACGAGGAGAAGTCGCTGAACCGATCCTCGGGCACCGTGATGTTCTGGACACCGGTGATCGTGCCCCAGAGCTGGGGAGCCAGCGCCCGCAGCTGCGGGTCGATCTCGGGGATGCGGCGCGCCACGTAGAAGTCGAGGAACTCGAGTTGGCGGGTCACGATCTCGGGGTCGAGCGCGTCGGTGTGGGTGCCGTTCTGCGCCGTGACGCGCAGCGGCACATCGGCCGGGAACGCCTCGAGCATCTCGGGCCAGTGCCCGCCGGTCTGCTCGTCCTGCCACGCGCCGGCGATGAAGGTCGGCACCTGGATCTCGCCGAGGAACTCGGCCGGCGCGACCGAGTCGAAGCCCGCCGGGTACCCGGGGATGCCCTCGGTGCTGTAGTACGGGTTGTCCCGGATCGTCTGCATGAGGTCGACGTTCTGACCCCGCAGCCGGAGGTTCGCGGTGCAGGTCTCATCGCCCTGCGCGACCCGCTGCTCCACCCAGCGCGCGCCCTTCGGGTTCGGCCAGCGGTTCTGGTCGAGGCGTTGCTGGGCCCAGTCCTTGGCGAACCCGTCGTTGTAGATGCCGCCCGGGTAGAGGGTGCCCCGGTAGGTGTCGTCGATCACCGACAGCGGCGTGATCGCGGCGAGGTGCGGCGGCCGGGTCTGCGCGACGAACAACTGGGAGATACCGGGGTACGAGATGCCGACGAGACCGACCCGGCCGCCGCACCTCGCCGCGATCACGCCGCTGTCGGTGATCGACGACACCTACCGGGGCACCCTCTACCCGGGCGGCATCTACAACGACGGGTTCGCCAAGGACTGGGCCCAG
>JBEAXD010000008.1:0-4721 GCA_041159995.1 Actinomycetota bacterium
TCGCCTCCGGGTACACCGCGAGCCTGAAGCCCTGGATCACCGGCACCCGCATCCCGAAGCCGCTCCAGGACGTGGCCCTCGACGGCGTCGGCACCGCCGGCATCGTGGCCGAACAGCTCGCCCGGGGTCCGGCCTTCGCCCAGCGCCTCGCCGACGAACTCATCACGCGGTCGCACCTGGCCTACGTGCAGGGCATGCGAACGGGATTCATCGTGGCCGGGGCCGTCTCGGTCGTCGGCATCCTCGTGGCGATCCTGTTCCTGCCGGCGCAGGCCACGCCGGACGCCGAGGCCCGGGTCGTCGCCGAACTCGAGGACGAGTACGCCGAGATGGGGATCGACCCGAAGCTCGCCGACTGACCCGAGCCCGCGCGTCGCGGGTCAGGTGCGGAGGAGTTCGGCGACCTGGAACGCGAGGTCGAGCGACTGGCGCGCGTTCAGGCGCGGGTCGCACATCGTCTCGTAGCGCTCCTCGAGCTGCTCGCCGAGGATCTCCTCCGACCCACCGAGGCACTCGGTGACGTCCTCGCCGGTGAGCTCGATGTGCACGCCGCCCGGCCACACACCGGAGGCCCGGCACGCATCGAAGAAGCCCCGCAGTTCCCGCATCACCGCGGTGAAGTCGCGGGTCTTGTAGCCGCTGGCGTGCTGGTACGTGTTGCCGTGCATCGGGTCGCAGGTCCACACGACCGGGTGGCCGGAGTCCTTGACCGCGTCGAGGAGGCGCGGGAGGGCATCGACCACGGTGTCGGCACCCATGCGGCTGATGAGCGTGAGCCGACCGGGCGTGTGGTCCGGGTCGAGGACGTCGCAGAGCGCGAGCACCTCGTCGGCCGTGGCCCTCGGCCCGACCTTCACGCCGAGCGGGTTGCGCACGCCGCGCAGGAACTCGACGTGCGCGCCATCGACCTGCCGGGTGCGCTCGCCGATCCAGAGCATGTGGGCCGAGGTGTCGTACCAGTCGCCGGTGAGGGAGTCCTGACGGGTGAGGGCCTCCTCGTAGCCGAGCAGGAGCGCCTCGTGCGAGGTGAACACGTCGACCTCGTGGAGCGCGAGTTCGCCGTTGAGGTCGATGCCGCAGGCCTTCATGAAGGTGAGGGCCCGCTCGATCTCAGCCGCCATCTCCTCGTAGCGCCGGCCCTCGCCGCTCACCGCCGCGAACTCCTGGTTCCACGCGTGCACCCGGGCGAGGTCGGCGAAGCCGCCCTTGGCCAGCGCGCGCACGAGGTTGAGGGTGGCCGCGGACTGGTAGTAGCCGCGCACCATGCGCTGCGGGTCCGGCACGCGGGCCGCCGCGTCGAACGCGATGTCGTTGACCATGTCGCCGCGGAACGAGGGCAGCTCCACGCCGTCGCGGGCCTCGGTGTCCGAGGACCGGGGCTTCGCGTACTGCCCGGCGATGCGGGCCAACTTCACCACCGGCACGCCGGTCGAGTACATGAGCACGACCGACATCTGCAGGATGACCTTGAGCTTGTCGCGGATCGAGTTCGCGCTGAACGCCTCGAAGGACTCGGCGCAGTCGCCGGCCTGCAGCACGAAGGCGCGCCCGGCGGCGGCCTCGGCGAGCAGGTCCGTGAGCGTGCGGGCCTCACCCGCGAACACCAGCGGCGGCATGGCCGCGAGTTCGCCGAGCGCGTGGCTCAACGCGCTCGGGTCGGTGTAGGTGGGCTGCTGGGCCGCGGGGCGGTCGTGCCAGGACGCGGGGGACCAGTCGGTCGTCGTCACGGGGAAGTCCTCGGGTCTAGAGGTAGGCGCCGGGGGGACGCTCGTCGGGACCGCCGCCCATCGCGATCGGGCGTTGGGTGCGCATCTCCTCGATCTGCTGCTGGGCCATGGCCTGCTGGGTGAACAGGGTCGCCTGGATGCCGTGGAAGAGGCCCTCGAGCCACCCGACCAACTGGGCCTGGGCGATGCGCAGCTCCGACTCCGTCGGGGTGTCCGATGAGAACGGCAGCACCATCGTCTCGAGTTCGTCACGCAGGTCGGGGGAGAGGACGTTCTCGAGTTCGCCGACGGCCCGCTCGTGGATCTCGCGCAGGGCCCGACGACCCTCGTCGTCGAGCGGAGCCCGGCGGACCTCGTCGAGCATCGTGCGCACCATCGTCGCGATGCGGATGAGCTTGGTCGGGCGGGTGACCTGCTCGGCGGCCGCGGGCGCGCCGTCGCCCTCGACCACCTCGGGGACGAGGGAGTCGGGCGTGACGGCGGGCGGCTCGGTCTGGCTCATGGACCGCCGATGCTACGGCCTCGGGCCGCGGGCCCGGAACTCGATTCGCCTCGCCTCAGGCCTCGGCCCGGCCGGTGGCCCAGTCGCGCAGGCCGTTCGGCGGCACCTTCCCGGCGGCCTCGCCCCGGGGGCCCGGCACCTGCCCGAACCGGTACGGGGTGGCCTCGCGGCCCGGCTGGCACACCCAGCACTCGCCGTGGCGGTCGGACCCGAGGATGTCGACGATCGCCTGGGCGATCTGCTCCGCCGGCATGAGCGGGAAGTCGATCTTCGCGAAGAAGTCCTTGGTCTCCGCGTTGAGGATGTTCGTGTCCGTCATCCCCGGGTTCACCGTGTTGGCGAGGATGCCGCGGGGCGCGAGGGTCTCGGCGACCGAGCGGATGAAGCCGACGACCGCGTGCTTCGTCGCGTCGTAGACCGGGTCCGGCGGGAACGGGATGAGGCCGGCCAGCGAGGCGGTCGCGATGATCGCTCCGCCGCCCCGGCGCTCGAGGGCTCGGATCGCCGCCCGGGTGCCGTAGACCACGCCGTCGACGTTCACGCGCATGATGCGCGTGTAGTCCTCGTCGGTGAGGTCCTCGATCCTCGCCACGCCGATCGCGATGCCGGCGTTCAGGAACACGATGTCGAGGCCGCCGAGCGTCTCGTCGGCCGCGCCGAACACCCGGTCGACCTCGGCCGGGTCGCCGCAGTCGGCGCGGAACGCGTGGCCGCCGATCTCGGCGGCCACCGCCGTCGCGCCGTCGAGATCCCAGTCGACGCAGGCCACCGTGCAGCCCTCGGCCGCGAGCCGGATCGCCGTCGCCCTCCCGATGCCCGACGCGGCGCCGGTGATGAGCGCGTGCTTCCCTGCGAGTTCCATGGTTCCCCTGTCGTGGTGAGTCGCGCCGTCCGGATCAGAGCTGGATGACGACCATCCGCTCCTCGGTCATCTCCCGCACCGACCAGTGCGGGCCCTCCTTGGTGTTGCCGCTGTCGCGCACGCCGCCGTAGGGCATCTGGTCGGTCCGGAAGGTCGGCATCTCGTTGACGAGCACCCCGCCGAAGTCGAGGGTGTGGGCCGCCTTGAGGGCGACGCGCACGTCGTTCGTGAAGATCGAGGCCTGGAGGCCGTAGCGGGAGTCGTTCGCCCTGCGAATCGCATCGTCGAGGTCGGCGTACGTCTGGATGCCGACGACCGGCCCGAAGATCTCCTGCGAGCAGACCTTCATGTCGTCCCGCACGTCGGTGAGGATCGTCGGAGCGAGGATGCCGTTCTCGACCCGGCCGCCGGTGGTCGCGGTGGCGCCGGCCGCCGTGGCCTCCTCGATCCAGCCCGCGATGCGGTCGCGTTCGGAGGTGTTGATGAGGGCCGTGACGTCGGTCGCGTCGTCCCACGGGTCGCCGACCACCAGGGACTCGACGGCCTTGGTGACCTCGGCGGTGAGAGCGGTGGCGATCGACTCGTGCGCGTATACGCGCTGGACCGAGATGCAGGTCTGGCCGGAGTAGGCGAAGCCGCCGGCGACGATCTTGGCGGCCGCGAGCGCGAGATCCGCGTCCGACTCCACGATGACGGGCGCGTTGTTGCCGAGTTCGAGGCCGACCTTCTTCTTGGGGGCGCGGGCCTTGATGCCCCAGCCGACCTCGGGGGAGCCGGTGAAGGTGATGAGCGCGACGTCGTCGTGGTCGACGAGCGCGTTGCCGACCGTCCCACCTCCACCGGTCACGACGCTGAGGCGCTCGGGCGGCAGGCCGGCGGCGTGGATGGTCTCGGCGAGGAGTATCGCGGTGAGCGGAGTCTGGGATGCGGGCTTGAGCACGACCGGGCAGTCGGCGGCGATCGCCGGGGCCAACTTGTGGGCCACGAGGTTGAGGGGGAAGTTGAACGGGCTGATCGCGCCGATCACGCCGACCGGCACGCGCAGGGTGAACCCGAACTTGCCGGTGCCGGCCGGGTGGCCGTCCATGGCGACGACCTCGCCGGTGAGCGTGCGGGCCTCGACGGCGGCGAAGCGGAAGGTCTCCACGGCTCGGGCGACCTCGACCCGGGCGGTCCTGATCGGCTTGGCGGCCTCGCCGCAGATCGACTGCGCGAACTCCTCGGACCGTGCGGCCAGGGCGTCGCCGACGGCGTCGAGGATGCGGGCGCGTTCGAAGGCCGGGATCGGGGTGGCGAGGGCGGCCTTGGCGGCGGCGACGGCTTCTTCGACCTCGGCCGCACCGCAGGCCGGAACGACGCCGAGGAGGCGGTCGTCGTAGGGGGAGCGGACCTCGAAGGTGTCGGGGAGGGTCACGGCTCGCCCGGCGATCGGCAGGGCTCGGGTCTCGGGCATCTCGGACATCCTGGGTGCGGCTCGGACGGTCCGGGCGACGGTACTACGGCCCCCGACGGGCGATCCTGCGCCGTCCGGCGGGCCGGTCCCGTTCCGCGTGACCCGCCGCGCCTGCCGTTCCGGCCCGTCCCGGACCCCGCGCAAGAAGAAAGCGACGTGAAGCGCACCATCCTGACC
>JBEAXD010000015.1:0-5385 GCA_041159995.1 Actinomycetota bacterium
ACTCGCGACCTCGTTCGAGCTGTTCACCGGTTCCCAACTCGTCCTGCGGGCCGCGGTGAACTCCGCGCTCGTCGTCGGCGGCATCGCAGTGGTCGAGGAGGCCCCCGACGGAGCCCGAGCCTGGGCCGTCGCCATGTTGAGCCTCGCAGCCGGCGCGGGGTTCGCGTTCGCGGTCCTCCTGCTGCCGTTGGCCGATGGTGGGCCCGACACCTGGCGGGTCGCCTTCGGGATCAGCGCCCTGTCCCTCGTCCTCCTGCCCACCGTTCGCCGGCGCCTGCCGGAGACCGCACGGTTCCGGCGGATGGCCGGCGACACGCGGGCACCACTGCGACTCCGCGAGATCTTCGACCCCGCGTACGGTCGACGGTTCCTCCTCCTCGCGTCGATCGGATTCCTCACGAACCTGTTCAGTGCACCCTCGGCCCAACTCACGAACCGGTACCTGGCCGACGAGCGCGGGTTCTCGGCCTCGGGCATCGCCGCGTTCCGCGGGGTCACGAACGGGGTACCCGGTCTCGTCGGCATCCTCCTGGCCGGTCGGCTGGCGGAGACGCGGGGTCGGCGGCCCGTGGCGATCGTGAGCCTGCTCGCGGGCACGGCACTGACGATGACGTTCTTCCTCGTCGGCGGGCCCGTGCTGTGGATCGTCTCGACCTTGGCCATCGTCGCGGCAGCCTCCTCGACGCTGACGATCGGCACCATGGACGCCGAGATGTTCCCGACCGAGGTGCGCGGGTCGAGCAACGGACTCATGCTCGTCGCCTACGTCGCCGGTTCGGCGGTCGGTCTGCTCGCCGCCGGTTGGCTCGCCGGTCCGCTCGGCGGCCTCGGACGGGCCATCGCGCTCTGCGGCCTCGGCCCCCTGATCGCAGCCCTGTTCCTCATCGGCCGCCTCCCGGAGAGCGCGCACCGGGCACTCGACGAGGTGAGCCCCTCCGAGGTCGAACCCGGTCCGACGACCCCGGCGTGATCCGGCGCTACCGTGCGCCCTCATGAGCCACCGGGACGCCCTCGCCGACTTCTCCGCCGAATCCGTCGACCTCCTCGGCGAGACGAAGGAGGTGTTCCGCATCGGGAGTGGGCCGGCGATCATCCTCATCCCGGAGATCCCGGGCATCACGCCGGAGCACGCGGACCTCGCTCGGCGGCTCGCCGCACAGGGGTACACCGTCGTGAGCCCGTCCGTGTTCGGGGAACCCGGACGCCCGATGTCGAGTGGGCATGCGCTGCGCACGATCGCTCGGGCCTGCGTGGCCAGGGAGTTCGCAGCGTTCGCCACCGGATCGACCCGCCCGATCACCGCCTGGCTGCGGGCGCTGGCCGAACGCGAGCACGCGGCGTGCGGAGGCCGGGGCGTCGGCGTCATCGGCATGTGCTTCACCGGCGGGTTCGGGCTCGCGATGATGCTGTCCGACTCGGTGGTCGCCCCCGTGCTGAGCCAGCCCTCGCTCCCGCTCCCCCTCGGGTCGGCCCGACGGGCCGACTACGGCCTGGATCCCGACGACCTCGCCCGGATCCTCGAACGCACCGCCGACGGGGCCTGCGTGGTCGGCCTGCGCTTCACCGAGGACCGGGCCGTCCCGGCGGAACGGTTCGCATCGCTGCGACGGGATCTCGGCGACGCGTTCACGGCGTTCGAGATCGACTCGGGTCCCGGCAACGAGCACGGCATCGCGAAGTCCGCCCACTCCGTGCTCACCCATGATTTCGTCGATGCGCCCGGACATCCCACCCGGGTCGCCTACGACCACGTCCTCGAGTTCTTCGCCTCACGACTCCCGGGCTGATCCGGGCCCCGTTCGCCGTCCGCAGGAGCGGAGTGGACTACTCCTTGGCCGACGGCGGCAGCACGACCGCGTCGATGACGTGGATGACGCCGTTGCAGGCCTCCACGTCGGTGGTGACGACGGTGGCGTCCGCGTAGGTGACGGAGTCACCGACGACCACCTTCGCCTCGGAGCCCTCGACCGTGGTCACGGCCTGCTCGCCGGGCATGAGGTCGGCGGCCATGATCTTGCCGGGCACCACGTGGTACGTGAGGATCGAGGTGAGCAGCTCCTTGTCGGCGAGGATCGCCTCGAGGTCCGCAGCCGGGATCTTGGCGAACGCCTCGTCGGTCGGCGCGAAGACCGTGAACGGGCCCTCACCGTTGAGCGTGTCGACGAGTCCGGCGGCCTGGACGGCCTTGACGAGCGTCGCGAAGCTCCCGTTGCCGACGGCGACGTCGACGACGGTGTTGTCGCACTTCTCGGGCGCAGCGGCCTCGGTGGTGGTGCTGGGCTTGTCAGCGTTCGAGTCGCTGTCGCTCGAGCAGGCGGCGACGCCGGCGACGAGGAAGGTCGAGATGCCGATGGCGGCGATGAACCGACGGGTACGCATGAGGGAACCTCCTGGAGGATTGCCCCAACGGAGTGTGGGGTCGCCTCTCTACGGAGCGGGCGGCGATCCGGATCACCGCGGGTCGCCACCCGGCGGAACGCCGGTTCACGGCCTCGGGCTCATCCGGTCGCGGTCACGGCTCCGTAGCGCGCCGCAGGCCATGCCCGAAGAACCCGCCCCGGGGGCGAGCGTGGGCGTGGTAGTGATCCGGAATGTTGCGCATGTTGTCGTCGATGTAGTGCTCGAACCCGAAGTGCACCGACACGACCTCGGCGAGCCGGGCGTGCATGTGCACGAGGTGCTCGGTCGGCGGTTCGGTGCCGTGCGACCGCCAGACGACCATCGGCACCGCGCAGATCTCGCACTCGGCGATCCAGCACACCTCGTCCTCGTGGAACCACGGCGTGATTCGGGCGGCCTCGCAGAGGTCACAGTGGTCGGCGTCGGGGAACGATCGGCCGCTCATGAGCCGTCGAGTCCCGCCCGGAGGGTCGCGACGAACGCACCGACCTCGGCCGGACCCCGCTCCTCGAGCTGTCGCCGCACCACCGCCGAACCGACGATCACGCCGTCGGCCACGGACGCGACGGTCGCGGCCTGGGCACCGTCCGAGATCCCGAGTCCGAGGAGCACCGGCTTGTCGGTGGCCGCCTTGAGGCGCCGACCCATCTCCAGTCCGGCGGCGGCGACGCTCGACCGTTCGCCCGTCACCCCGAGCAGCGCGATCCCGTAGATCCAGCCCCGCGAGCGCGCACAGATCGTGGCGAGTCGTTCGTCGGTGGTCGTCGGCGCGGCGAGCAGGATGTTCTCGACCCCGGACGCCTCAGCCGCCTCGATCCACGGATCCGACTCATCGACCGGCAGGTCCGGGACGATCGAGCCCTGGACCCCGGCGGCGGCGAGCGCGTCCGCGAAGCGCTGGTGACCGGTGTGGTGGACCGGGTTGTAGTAGGTCATGACGACGAGGGGCACGTCCACATCCACCGACGCGAGCTCGGCGACGATCCCCTGCGGCGTGGCCCCGGCCCGCAGCGCCCGCTGTGAGGACTCCTGGATGACCGGTCCGTCCATGATCGGATCCGAGAACGGGATGCCGACCTCGATGGCGTCAGCCCCGGCGGCCGCCACCTCCTCGATCGTCGCCCGCCACTCGCCGAGCCCGCCCGTGAGGTACGGGACGAGCAGGGGACGCCCCGCCGCCCGAGCGGCCCGGAATCGCTCCTCGATGCTCATGCGCCGTCGCCGAGGTCGAGCAGTTCGGACACCTGCTGGGCGTCCTTGTCGCCGCGACCCGACAGCGTGAGCACGACGGTGGACCCCTCCGGGATCATGCCGCCGGCCTCCCGGGCCAACCAGCCGATCGCATGCGCCGGCTCCAGCGCCGGCACGATCCCCTCGGTCACCGACAGCAGTCTGAATCCGTCGAGCGCCTCGGCGTCGGTCGCCGAGGCGTACTCGGCCCGACCCGCTCCCGCCAGCGCCGCGTGCTCGGGCCCGACACCCGGGTAGTCGAGACCGGCACTGATCGAGTGGGCCTCGAGGATCTGGCCGTCCTCATCCTGGAGGTAGAGCGACCGCGCGCCGTGCAGCACCCCGGGCACACCGCGGCTCACCGACGCGCCGTGCTTGCCGGATTCGAGTCCGAGACCGGCCGCTTCGACCCCGATCAGCCTCGACCGGGTGTCGACGAAGCCGGCGAACGTGCCCATGGCGTTCGATCCTCCGCCGACGCATGCGACCACGAAGTCCGGATCGTCACCGAGGACGGACCGCGCCTGTTCCCGCGCCTCATCCCCGACGACGCGCTGGAACTCCCGGACGATCCACGGGTACGGGTGCGGACCGACGACCGAACCGATGCAGTAGTGGGTGTCCTCCACCGAGGCGACCCAGTCGCGCATGGCGTCGTTGATCGCATCCTTGAGCGTGGCGCTCCCGGATGTCACCGGGACGACCTCGGCGCCGAGGAGTCGCATCCGCCAGACGTTGAGCGCCTGCCGCTCGACGTCGGTCGCCCCCATGAACACCTTGCACTCGAGGCCGAACAGGGCTGCGGCCGTGGCGGTGGCGACGCCGTGCTGACCGGCACCGGTCTCCGCGATCACCTTCTGCTTGCCCATGCGCCGCGTGAGCAGCGCCTGCCCGAGCACGTTGTTGATCTTGTGGGAACCGGTGTGCGTGAGGTCCTCACGCTTGAGCAGGACCCGGATGCCGAGGCGCTCGGAGAGGTTCCGACACTCGGTGATCGGCGTCGGACGACCGGCGTAGTGCTGGAGCAGGGACGAGAACTCCGTCCGGAACTCGTCGGAGCTCCAGGCGTCACGGAACTCGCGTTCGAGCTGCTCGAGGGCGGCGACGATCGTCTCCGGGACGAACCGGCCTCCGAACTCGCCGAACCGACCGAGTCCGACGGGGCCGGGACCGGGAGGATCGAGGCGGACACCGCCGCCGCGCACGGGTGCAGTCATGGGGAAGCCGTCGCTCCTGATCGAGGGGATCGCCACTGTACGCCCGGGACTCGCCCGGCCCGGAGCCGACCCTCAGACGATGCGGAGGTTCGGCGGCGCCTGGCCCGGGTCCTCGTCCACCACCTCGGTGGCGTCGAGCTCCCAGTCGAAGGGACGATCCTCGCCCTCGGGGACGGCGTCCTCGATGATCTCGCCCGCTGCGCGCGCGGCGGCGACGAACCGACGGAGCTTGCGGGCGTCCTTGCGGCCGGGTGAGGACTCGACACCCGTGGCCACGTCGACCCCCCACGGGCGCACGCGGGCGATGGCCTCGGCCACGTTGTCGGCGTGCAGTCCGCCTGCGAGCAGCAGCCGGACCCCACCCGGTGCCCCCTCGGCGAGCGCCCAGTCGAAGGCCCGACCGGTGCCCGGTGCAGGCGAGTCGATGAGCACGACGTCGGCCGGCCCGTTGGCCGCCGCCTGCAGGGCCGGGTCGCCGGCGGCGAACCCCTGGATCACGAACGGCAGGCGGGCCCGGATCCACCGGACCTCCGAGATC
>JBEAXD010000038.1:0-2703 GCA_041159995.1 Actinomycetota bacterium
CGCCTCGTCGGCCACCGCGATCGCCACGTTCCGCGCCGCCCCCTGTGTTACGTTGCGCGCCCCTCCACCCGGAAGTGCGCATGGCTGACGACGAGTTCGAAGAAGACGAGAGTCCGGACGGCGAGGACGAGGAGCTCGATCCGGACGACATCGAGGACGACATCGATGTCGACGTCGAGGTCGACCTCGATGTCGATGTCGACGTCGACGTCGAGGACGAGACCGCCGAGACCGAGCCCGGCTCCACCGATGAGGACGAGGACGTCGAACCGGTCGACGTCGAGGGCGAGGACGACGACGTCGTGGTCACCCTCGACGACGAGACGCACCCCGACGACGTCGAGGCCTCCTTGGACGTGCTGCTCAAGGAGCGCACGACCAGCGACCGGCCGGAGGATGAGGAGCCCGACGACGCGGACGACGACGCCCAACGGGGTGAGGGCGACACGAAGATCAAGCCCCGTGGCGCCGACGAGTTCCTCTGCACCTCCTGCTTCCTCGTCCTCCCGATGAGCCAGCTCGCCGACGGGAAGACGGACCTCTGTCGGGATTGCGCCTGACCGAGGCGTCGCCGCCGGGCGCGCTGACCGCCGGGATCGCGGCGGTCGCGTCCGGCCTCCTCGTCGCCGCGGCGTTCCCGCCCTTCGGGCTCTGGCCCCTGGCGTTCGTCGGGCTCGTGCCGCTCCTCTGGGTCTGGCGCGGCGCAGGGCCGGGGCGTGGTGCGTGGACCGGTCTCGTCGCCGGGTCCATGTGCTTCACGGTCCTGCTCTCGTGGACCTGGTACTTCGGCGCCGTCGCGATCGTCCCCCTCGTCCTCGTGCAGGCCCTGTACTGGGCGGCCGCCGGCCTCGTCGTGGGGGCACTCGGGCGCACCGGGGTGCGCTCACCGTTCATCGTCGCGGCGGCCTGGACCCTCGCCGAGGCCGCCCGGGGAGCCTGGCCGCTCGGCGGATTGGCCTGGGGCGAGATCGGCACCTCCCTCGCACCCTTCGGCCCGGCCCGGGCGCTCGCGCCCTGGGGTGGGGTGCTGCTCGTGTCGTTCGCCGTCGTGGCGATCCAGGCCGGCCTCGCGGACCTCGCACACCCGACGGCGAGGGGCGAGCGGGGGAGCGACGCGCGACGGGCCGCCGCGCTGACCCTCCTCGGCGTCACCGTCGCGGTCACCGTCGCGGTCCTCGCACGGCCCGGTACCACCGCGGCCGGATCGATCCGGATCGCGACGTTGCAGGCCAACGACCTCGATCGACGGCTCACTCCGTCGGAGATCGCCGACGACATCCTGACCCGCAAGCACCTGGACCTGGCTGAGACGCTGCGCGGACCCTACGACCTCATCGTGTTCCCGGAATCGGCGCTCATGTCGGACCCCGAGACCGACCCGGTGCTCCGGGCCGAGATCGTCGACGTGGGGCGCCGTCACGACGCGTACGTCCTCGTCAACGTGATCGAACGCGGCCCCCGGGACCTCGTGCGCAACACGGACCGCCTCTACGCCCCCGATGGGCGCCTCGTCGGGCGGTACTCGAAACGCCACCTCGTCCCGTTCGGCGAGTACGTGCCGTGGCGGGACCGGCTCGGGTTCATCGGCGCCATCGACCAGGTGCCCGAGGACATGACTCCCGGTCGCGACGGTTCGGTGCTGCGGATCGGCGGTGGTGTGCGGATCGGCGCGCTCATCTGCTTCGAATCGGTGTTCGGACCGCTGGTCCGTGACACCGTGCGCGACGGTGCCGAGATCCTCGTGGTGTCCACGAACAATCGGTCGTACCGGCGCAGCGGGAACAGCGCCCAGCACGTGCAGTCCGGACAGATGCGGGCGGCCGAGACGGGTCGGGCGGTGGTGCAGGCCGCGATCTCCGGCATCAGCGCGGTGATCGACCCGCACGGCGTCGTCACCGAGCGCACGCAGCTCTTCGAACGGACCACGATGAGTGCCCGGGTCCCGGTGCGGACGGGGGAGACCCCCTACGTGCGGTGGGGTGCGTGGATCCTGCCGGTCTCCATCGTGATCCTGGGCTCGGCCGGAGCCCTCGGATGGCGCCGCCGTAGACTCCGCGGACCCGCAGGCGGGACCGACGAGGGAGTGGACGACGGTGGGTGACGATCGCAGCCGCATCGAACGTGCGGTGGAGTACGCGGTGCACGTGCCCGTGGGTTTCGTCGCCTTCGCACGGGACTCCGTGCCGACGTTCGTGCAGATGTTCGCCGGGCGCGGGCGCCGAGAGATGGAGTCCCACCACAAGGACGTGAACACCCGCATCAACAACTACCGGGCGATGGGCCAACTCGCTGTGCAGTACGGCCCGCCCGTGATCCGCGCCCGCCTCGTCGAGCAGCTCGAGGCGCTCCGGGTCCTCGCGAACGAGACGTTCGCGTCGGTCCCGCTCATCGACCGCGGACGGCCGCCCGTGCCGGCGGAGATGCGCGTCGTCGAGGAGGTCGTCCAGCCCGGACCACCGGTCACGGCGCCCGATCCGACCCCGCACCCCGCCGAGGGCGCTCCGGATCCGAGCGGTCTGGCGATCCCGGACTACGACGGCCTGGCCGCCTCGCAGATCATCGAACGACTCGAGGGACTCGACCCGGCCGAACTCGATGCGGTCGACGCCTACGAGCGCGCGACCCGGGCCCGGCGCACCGTGCTCGGCAAGATCGCCATCCTCCGGGCGTCCTGAGCCGTCCACGATGGAGTCGGTCCGGGAC
>JBEAXD010000114.1:0-2987 GCA_041159995.1 Actinomycetota bacterium
GATGGACGCCTCGTGGGTCTCGCGTTCGCCATCGATCCCGACTCGGCGACCACGGCCTACGCGGTCAGCGACGCCGAGTTCGCTCCGGTCGTGCGTCGCGCCGGATCGCGGGCGGTGTCGACCGGCCCGTGCGCGGTTCGCTGAACGGCCGTCACCCGATCCCGAACCAGCCCGCGACGGTGACTCCCACGACCACGAGGGCGAGGATCGACACGGTCACCACGCAGAGCCGCGCGGCGACGCGGTTCCGGGGACTGCTGACCGCAGGCCCGACGACGGCGCGCCGGTTCGAGAGCACGAAGAGGAACCCCAGGATGATCGGCGTGATGAGGCCGTTGAGGATCTGCATACCGATGAGCAGCGAGAACAGGTTCACCGGTACGAGGGCGACCGCGGCGCCGACGATCACCTGCGCCGCGAAGAACCCGAGGAAGAAGGGCGCCTCCGAGAACCGCCGCGACACCGACCGCTCGGCCCCCACCGCCTCCGCGATCCCGTACGCCGTGGACAGCGGGACGACGGCGGCGGCGAGCGCCGAGGCACCGAGGAGGCCGATCCCGAACAGGGTCTGCGCTCCGGACCCGGCGACCGGTTCCAGCGCCCGGGCGGCCTGTGCCGCGGAGTCCAGAGGACCGGTGCCGCCGATCGTCGCCGCCGTCGCGATGAGGATGCAGATGAAGATGCCACCGGCGATGACGGCACCGCCGACCGCATCGGTACGGACCCTCGGGTACTCGTCGGGATCGGCGCCGCGGTCGGCGACGGCCGCCGATTGGTACAGCTGCATGTAGGGGGTGATCGTCGTGCCGACGAGGGCCACGGCCATGAGGAGGAAGGCCTTCGACCCGACGACGTGGGGCACCGCAGCGTTGACCGCGACCGCCTTCCAGTCGGGCCGGGCGAGGATCATGGCGATCGGGTAGGCGAGGAACGCGAGGGCGAGGGTCAGGAAGATCCGTTCCGCCCAGCGGTAGGACCCGAACACGACGACGGCGATGAGCACCACCGCGGCGACGGGGACCGCGATGTACCGGCTCACCCCGAAGAGTTCGAGCGCCGCGCCGATGCCTGCGAACTCGGAGACGACGAGACCGAGGTTCGCGACGAGGAGACACACCACGGCGAACGCGCCGACCCGGAGCGAGAACTGCTCACGGACGAGGGCCATGATGCCCTCCCCGCCGAAGACGCCGACCCGGGCCGCCATCTCCTGGACCACGATGAGCATGAGCGTGATGAGCACGGCCAGGAACAGCGGCTTGTACCCGAACTGCGCGCCGGCCGACGAGTAGGTCGCGATGCCACCGGAGTCGTTGCCGGCGTTGGCCGCGATGAGGCCGGGTCCGAGGATGGCCAGCACGGCGGTCGGTCGGACCCACCGGCGCAGCCGGCGCGGCCCGGTGGGCGCGGGCGCGGTCATCCGACCAGGAACCTCGGGAAGCGGAGCTTGCCCTGCTCCGGGACGAGTGCGTCGACGAGGTCGTCGGCGAGGATCCGACCGATCGGGCGATCGTCGTCGTCGACGACGAGGACCGACGAACCCCGCGAGTCGATGAACTGGGCGACGACGTCCTCCACCGAGGCATCGGGCGGCACGGTCACCGGCTCGGGTCCGTTCGTGAGGTCACCCACGAGATCGTCCTTCGCGGCGGTGAGCAGTTCGAAGAGCCCGATGTCGTGCACGAGACGGCCCGCTCCGTCCACGACGATGACCGCATCGACGTCCGACTGGTGTTCGGCCTCGGCCCGCAGGATGCGTCGCACCTCGGCGACCGTCTGATCGGCGGTGACGAGGATGAGGTTGGTCGTCATGACGCCACCGGCCGACTCCTCGTCGTACCCGAGCAGGGTCGCGAGCTCGAGTGCGGTGGCGCGATCCATCGCCCCGAGGAGGGCCGCCACCTCGCCGTCGCCGAGCTCGCGGAGCGCGTCGACGGCCTCATCCGGCTCCATCTCGACGATGAGCGCCGCTGCCGCCTCGGGCGTCATCTCCCGGAGCAGGTCGCGCAGCTCATCGGGTTCCATCTCCTCGAGCGCGTCCGCAGCCGCCTCCGGTTCGAGCGCCGAGAGCAGCTCCTGCCGCTCGTCCCGTCCGAGCTCCTCGAGCAGGTCGGCGAGATCGGCGGGTCGCATCCGGCGCAGGGCCTGGTTCGGGGTGGCCAGCCGCATCGAGCCCTCCGAGGCGGCGAACGGCTGGACGGACGCCCAGTCGATGACCCGCTCGGGGGTCGGCCGGGTCCGGCGGGTCGCCGGACCGAGGCGCCGCAACAGGGTGACGAAGCCGACGTCGACCCCGACGAGGCGGATGTCCTCGCCCACGTGGGCGAGGTACAGGTCGGATGCCCGCACGACCCGGACACCGTCGATGTCGACGAGTTGGTGATCGATGACGTCCGCGCTCAGGCAGACCTCGGCGGTGCGCCGTCCGAAGTCGCGCAGGTCGAGGCGCGCGTCGGTGAGCCGCGCCCCGCGGTGGCTCAGTTCGGCGACCTTGGCGATCGGCACGTAGGCCCGTCGGCGGCCGATGCGCACGACGAGTCCGATCACCGGCGGATAGTGCTCGTCGTGCCAGCGCACGACGACGTCGGCGATGCGGCCGACCTCGACCGCGTCGCCGGTCGTGACGACGCGGCCGACGAGGCCGGCGACCGAGACGAGCGCATCCGCGATGGATCGGTTGGCGAGGATCCGCTGGGTTCGGCGCTCCCGGCGCCGACGGATCGCGGCCGGCGCGGGGAAGGAGGGGTGACGGGGCATGTCGACTCCCGGGCGTTCATGCACCGACCGGGGCCTGACGGTCCGGAGCTGGTGCGGCGGGCGGTGCCTGGACACCGCGCCCGATGGCGACCCGCCGGTTCAGGGAACGACGGGACCGGGGAGGGCGCGGCGATGGCTACTCGGGGGTTCGCCGGAGCACATCTGCGTCACCTCCCTCACCGCCGTGCCCGTGGGCCCGGCGCAGCGTCGTCGGCCGTGGCGTCCGGACG
>JBEAXD010000077.1:0-9978 GCA_041159995.1 Actinomycetota bacterium
GTTGATGATGAGGGCGAGCCCGGCCGCGACGCTGAGCAGGAACATGAGCCCCGGCAGGGTGAGCGTCCCGATCGCGAGTCGTTCCTTCCGGCGCGCGATCAGGTCGTCGACCGCCTGGCGCAGCTCCCACTCGGTCGACGCCGGCGTGTAGGCCCGTGCCGTGAGGAGGTAGGCCGCGCCCTGCAGGTCCTTCATGCGTTCGAAGGTCTGGCCCTCCGGGAGGTCGCCCCGCCGGAGCGCCGCCCAGTCCTCCGTGCGGATCGAGTCGATGTAGAGCGCGGCCCGGTCCTGGATCTGGGAGATGTCGACGGCCGGCAGCGGCCGCGTCGAGTACGCGAGGTTCGTACCGGCGGAGGTCTCCTGCGCGATCGCCGTCTGGGCCTGCCGGTAGATCGAGTACTCGGCCGAGATGAGGAAGCCGGTGAGGATCGCGAACAGCGTGCCGAGTTCGGTGATGTAGACGGTGGCCGTCTTCGACATCCCCACGCGCCGTTCGGGCGAGATGCGGGTGATCATGACGTGGTGGGCGGTCGCCGCGATCCCGCCCATCACCACGATGAGCCCGACGAACACGACGCCGGTCGGGAGCGAGGTCAACCAGAGCACGGCGGGAGGCTAGGGCCGCACCGTGCTCCCGGGCCATCACCCGACCGTCCGGGTCCCGATCCTGAGGGGAAGTTGACCCGCGGCGCGCGGACGACGGATGCCGCGCCTCAGTCGCCGATGCGGCGGCCCGCGGTCTGGCCCCCGTCGGCGACGAACTCCGCGCCCGTGCAGTACGAGGACTCGTCGGAGGCGAGGAACAGGGCGAGCCGTGCGATCTCGACCGGCCGACCCATCCGGGCGATCGGCTGATCACCCGCCATCTCGTCGGCGGCGGCCAGCACCGGATCGGGATCGACCACGCCCGGCGGCGGGGGCTCGAGCAGCGCCGGTTCGCCGATCACGCCGACCATCGGCGTCGTGACCCCGCCGGGGTGGATCGAGTTGACGCGGACGCCGGACGGACCGAACTCGAGCGCCGCGGTCTTCGTCATCCCGCGCAGACCCCACTTCGCGGCGGTGTAGGCGCCCACCTGGGAGAACCCGATCATGCCGGCCGCCGAGGACACGTTGACGATCGAACCGCGGCCGGCGGCCACCATCGAGCCGCCGACGACCTTCATGCCGAGGAACGGCCCGAGCAGATCGACGTCGACGATCGAGCGGAACGTCTCGATCGGCGTGTCGACGATCGGCACCATCGCGAGGATGCCCGCGTTGTTCACGAGCACGTCGGGCGATCCGAACGTGTCGACGGTCTGTGCGAGCAATGTGCGCCAGGACGCCTCGTCGGTCACGTCGAGGTGCGCGCTGACCACCCGTTCGCGGATCGAGGCCGCGACCGCGTCCGCCTCGTCGTCGAGCACGTCGGCGACGACGACCGATGCCCCCTCGGCGACGAAGAGGCGGGCCATCGCCTCCCCCATGCCCCGGGCGGCGCCCGTGACGATGGCCACCTTGCCCTCGAGTCGTCCCATCACCGTCCTCCGATTCCGCGCCCGCGACGGGCGGCGCGTCGCGACCGTAGGTCGCCGGCGCAGGGCGCGCCCGCTGACGCCGGACACTCGGTGCACCCCGGTACGATCCGCCCCGATGGACCGTCGACTGCTCACGCTCATCGCCGTCGCGGTCGCCGTCGTGGGTGCCGCCGTCGGGATCGGCGCGCTCATCGGGGGAGGGACCCGCGGCGACGCCGCCGACCCCGCGCCGAGCACCACGGTCGCGCCGTCGGCCCCGGCCCCGAGCGCCTCGACGACCACCACCACGACCCGACCGTCGGCCCCGGCCGAGGCGCGTCGGCTCACCCCGTACCGCACGATCAACGGCGCGATCTCGCCGAAGTCGGTCGTCGCCTCCGGCAAGGGGTACGTGAGCGCGCAGAACATGATGTACCAGCACTCGGTGACGGTCTACGACGCCGACGGCAACCTGGCCCGCACGATCCCCGACAGCGTCGACCTCTCGGCGTTCGGCGTGAGCGGGCACCCCGGCATCTCGAAGGGCGCTCCGGTCGAGGCCGCGTTCTCCAAGGACGGGCGGTACGGCTACGTCTCGAACTACGCGATGTACGGGAACGGGTTCGGACCCGAGGGTTCCGACGACTGCACCGCGGGGGACGGCACCTCGGAGTCGTTCCTGTACCGGATCGACATGCGGACCCTCGCGATCGACGGGGTCGCCGCCGTCGGCGCAGTCCCGAAGTACGTGGCGGTCACCCCCGATCAGCGCTACGTGCTCGTGAGCAACTGGTGCTCGTACGCACTCAGCGTCGTCGACCGGGCGACCCTGCGCGAGGTGAAGCGGATCCCGCTCGGGCCCTACCCGCGGGGCATCGTCGTCGCACCGGACTCCTCGAAGGCCTACGTGGCGATCATGGGTGGACGCGACGTCGCCGTCGTCGACCTCCGATCGCTCACGGCCTCCTCCATCCGCAACGTCGGCGGCGGACCCCGTCACCTGGTCATCGACCCCTCGGGCCGCTTCCTCTTCGCGACCCTCAACCGGGACGGTCAGGTCGTGAAGGTCGACACGACCTCGGGCACGGTGGTCGGACGGGTCGCCACGGGGAGCCAGCCCCGATCGATGGACATCTCGCCGGACGGCACCGCGCTGTACGTCGTGAACTACGAGTCGAACTCCTTGGCGAAGGTCCGCACCTCCGACCTCGCCGTCCTGCAGACCATCCCCACCGGGGAGCACCCGATCGGCGTCGCGTACGAACCGACGCGGGATCGGGTCTGGGTCGCCGTCTACACGGGCGCGATCCTCGTGCTCGCCGACGTCTGACGGGTCGTCGCGGTGCAGTCGCCCCTCCGCGTCGCGCTGGTCGCCGGCGCCGTCGTGCTGGCCGCGGTCGGAGCGGCGACCGTCGTCGGCGGGGAGGAGCCGCGTCCGACGGGCCCCGCCGACCCCGGGCCCACCGCGGTGACCGCGGCGCCGACCACCCGGCCCGCACCGACGACGACCACGACCCGGCCCGAGGGCAACGGACAACCGGTCACCTTCGCCTTCGGGGGCGACGTGCACTTCGAGGGGAACCTGCGAGCCCGTCTGGGGCAGCCGAGCACGGCGCTCAGTTCCGTCGCGCCGTTGCTCGCCGGGGCCGACATCGCGATGGTCAACCTCGAGGCCGCCATCACCGAGCGCGGCACCCCGTCCGCGAAGGCGTACAACTTCCGGTCGCCGCCCTCGGCGTTCGTCGCGTTGCGCAGCGCCGGCGTCGACGTCACCACCATGGCCAACAACCACGGCATGGACTTCGGGACCGAGGGACTCGCCGACAGCCTCGCCGCACGGGCCGGTGCCGGCATCCCCGTGCTCGGCATCGGGGCGAACGCGACCGAGGCCTACGCGCCGTGGCGGACGACCGTACGGGGCCAGCGCATCGCGGTGCTCGCAGCGACCGACGTCCTCGACGACTGGCTCATCTCGGCCTGGAGCGCGACCGACACGCAGGGCGGGCTGGCCTCTGCGAAGGGCACCCAGCAGGCCCGGCTCGAGGCCGCGGTGCGGGCGGCCCGTCGCGGCACCGACACCCTCGTCGTGTACCTCCACTGGGGGGCCGAGGGGAACACCTGCCCCACCCCCCGCCAACGGGAGCTCGCGGCTGCGCTCGTCGCCGCGGGGGCCGACATCGTCGTCGGGACCCACGCCCACCGGGTGCAGGGCGGCGGTCGCTACGGCGACGCGTTCGTGGACTACGGCCTCGGGAACTTCATCTTCTACACCGAGTCGGGCGAGAGCGGCCGCACCGGCGTGCTGCGGGTGACCGCGGTCGGTCGCCGCATCACCGGTTACGAGTGGGTGCCGGCCCGCATCAGCGGCGGCCTGCCGCGCGTGCTCGACGAGCCGGCCCGCAGCCAGGACCTCGCCGAGTTCGCGAACCGGCGCGCCTGCGCCGGCCTCGGCGCCTGACTCGACCCACCACCGACGCCTGATCGCGACGATCGGCCCGCGGACGTGGGTCCTCCGACCCACCCCGAGCCGTGGCCGGTCGTCCGGAACGGGTCGCGATCCGGGGCTCAAGACCCAGCCGGCCCGCGCCGATACCTCCTGTGTCACCGAGCACGAGGTACAGCGAGATGGGCACCACCGAGCACACCAACCGATCCGCACGACGCTCCTGGAAGCGCCGTGCGAGCGCGATCGCCGCGGTCGTCGGCCTGTCGCTCGTCGCCGCCTCGTGCAGCGCCCTCCCGGTCACCGCCTTCACCCGCATCACGACGCCGCAGAACACCACCGACACCGCCGGCGTCGAGTGGTACGCCACCCCGTCCGCCGGCCGTGAGGTCCGCATTGCGCTCGTCCGCGCCGAGGGCGACGGCCCGCACCCGGCGATCCTCATCCTCCCGGGCAGCGACGGACTCCAGGACGACTACATCCGCCTCGCCCGCGAGTTCGCCGCGCAGGGCTTCGACACCGCCGCCGGGTGCTGGTTCGCCTACCCGGACGCGAGCGACGCCCTCCGCACCGACTGCGCTCAGGGCCCGACCTTCGACGGGGTCTCCGAGGCGTCGGTCGGTTCGGTCGAGGCGCTCGTCTCCGCCACCCTGCAGGCCACCGGGGCCACGAGCGACCAGCTCGCCATCGTCGGGTTCTCCCGGGGTGGCGGGGCCGCACTGCTCCGGGCCGCCCGCACCGGCGCCACGAACCCGATCATCGACATCGCCGGCATGGTGACCGGTCAGGTCCAGGGCTTCGGCGTGCCGCTGCCGACCGACGTGAACGTCGTCGCCTCGGCCGCCGCGATCAAGGCCCCGACGCTCGCCCTCCACGGGCTGCAGGACTCGATCATCCCGCCGGCGCAGTCCCTGCTGCTCACGACGGCCCTCCGGAACGCCGGGACCAGCGTCTCGGCCCACTGGTACCCCGGGTACAACCACGACCTGCTCAACCACACCGAGACCCGCAGCGACATCGTCAGCCGCGGCTCGGCCTGGCTCCGCCAGCAGCTCGCACCGTCGGGCGCACTCGCAGCGTCGTGACGGGGGTGGGGCCGCACGCGGTCCCACCCGACCGGCCCGCCGGCCCCCGGGTCGTTCAGCCCTCGAAGATGATGGTCCGGTTGCCGTCGAGGACGACCCGGTGCTCGCAGTGCGCGGCGAGCGCATCGGCGAGCACCGCGGACTCGAGCGCACGCCCGCGTCGGGCGAGATCCTCGGGACCGTCACGGTGCGACGCCTGGGTCGCGGCCTGGGCGATGATCGGACCCTCGTCGAGATCCACCGTCGCGTAGTGCGCGGTCGCACCGATGAGCTTGACCCCCCGCTCCCAGGCCCGCTCGTACGCGCCCGCCCCGATGAAGGCCGGGAGCAGGGAGTGGTGGACGTTGATCGCCGGGCAGCCGAGGCGGTCGAGGAACCCGGCGCTCAGGATCCGCATGTACCGGGCGAGGATCACCAATTCGACCCGGTGGGGCGCGATCGCTGCGAGCACCTCCGCCTCGTGCTCCTCGCGGCTGCGACCGGCGACGGGGAGCTCGATGAACGGCACCTCGAACCGCCGGGCGAGGTCCGCGTGGACCGGGTGGTCCGAGACGATGCAGGTCACGTCGAGCGGGAGTGCGCCGAGTGCGACCCGCGACATCACGTCGTAGGCGGCGTGGCCCTGTCTCGAGACGAAGAGGGCCCCACGAGTGCGCTCCCCCGCCCGGTGCACGTGGACGCGGCCCGCGGTGATCGCTCCGATCCCCCGTTCGATCGCCGCCGGTTCCCGATCCGGCGGGAAGGTCGCGTGGATGCGCTGCACGAACGTGCCGCCGTGCATCGTGTGCTGCTCGGCCTCCTCGATGTTGCCGCCCGCCTCGCGGACGTACACCGTCGTGTCGGCGACGAGACCCGGGCGGTCCGGCGCGACGACGAGGATGATGACCGTGAGCGGCGACTCCGCGGTCACGACGGGACGACGAGGCCCTGCGACCCGAGGTCGGCGACGAGCGCCGTGGTGGTGGTGCCGAGCACCGAGGCGAGCACGGTGAGATCGTCGCGCCGCAGCGTGATGACCTTGCCCGCGAAGTCACCGCGCCGGACCTGGATCGCCGATGCGTACCGGGAGATCGCGACGGCCTCGGGGGTCTGGAGGTCGGCGAGCTTCACGAGGTCGAGGCGCAGGCTCTCGGTCGCGGCGGCACCCGGGAGGACGATCTCGTCGTCGGGCCGGGGCACGAGCACGTCGGCCGGCACCCCGTAGAAGGCGGCGAGGCGCAGCAGGCGTGGGGCCGAGATGGCCCGTTCGCCCCGTTCGTACGCCCCGAGGACGGAGGCCTTGAACTCGTGATCGGACTCCACCTCGACCGCGTGCAGCGAGAGGCCCTTCTGCATACGCACGGCGCGCAGGCGCTCACCGACCGCGACGCCGAAGCGGGCGACCGCCGCGGATTCGAAGTCGTCGTCGCCCTGGGAGTCGTCACGTCCTGCCACGGCCCCTATCCTGCCCCATTCCGGACCCCCGTCCGGACCGTCGGGCCGCCGGACCCCACCGGCGGGCCCGCCCGCCTTGGGAACCCGGCGACCGGGCCGGGTAACCTCCCGGCCCCGAAGACCATCCGGAACACCCTCGAAAGGACCTGCGATGCCCGCACCCGACCCCAAGGACCTCGGACCCCTCGCCGCCCTCGCCGGCACCTGGGAGGGCGACCAGGGCCTCGACGTCTCGTACCACCACGCCGAGGGCGAGATCGGCGAGACGCCGTACCGGGAGAAGGTCGACCTCAAGCCGTTCGGCCCGGTCGACAACGGCACGCAGCAGCTGTTCGGGCTCGACTACCGCATGTCCGCCTTCAAGCAGGGTGAGGACGAGCCGTTCCACACCGAGGTGGGCTACTGGCTCTGGGACGCCAAGGCCGGGCAGGTCATGCGCTGCTTCATGGTCCCCCGCGGCCAGGTCGTGATCGCCGGCGGCACCGCCTCGGCGGACTCGACGACCTTCACGATGGCGGCGGAGAACGGTTCGAACACCTACGGGATCCTGTCGAACCAGTACCTCCAGGAGTTCTCGACCACGCCGGAGTACACCTGCACGATCACGGTGAACGACGACGGCTCCTGGTCCTACGACGAGTGCACGACCTACGAGGTCAAGTCCAAGGGCATGACCGTGCAGCACACCGACCGCAACACCCTCCGCAAGGTCGGCTGAGCCGACCTCCTGCAGTGCGCGAGGCCCCCGCTTCGGGCGGGGGCCTCGTCGCGTCCGAACCGAAGGGACCCACCGTGATCGACCTCCTCGCCGCCGACGAACTGCTGCGCACGACGCGCTCAGTGCGCAAGCGCCTCGACCTCACCCGTGCGGTGCCGCTCGAGATCGTGTTGGAGTGCCTCGACATCGCGCTGCAGGCCCCGACCGGCTCGAACCGGCAGGGGTGGTCGTTCCTCGTCGTGAGCGACCGGGATCAGCGTGCGGAGCTCGCCCGCCTCTACAAGCAGGCGGTCGATCTCTACATGCAGGTGCCTCGCCCCGCGTACGAGGCCGGTGACCCGCGCGCCGCGAGCGGCGAGAGGGTGGCCGACTCCGCCCGCTACCTCGCCGACCACCTGCACGAGGTGCCCGTGCACCTCGTGCCCTGCATCGAGGGCCGGGTCGAGGAGGCGGGTGTGCTCGCGCAGGCCTCCACCTATGGGTCGATCCTCCCCGCCGTGTGGTCCTTCGCCCTCGCGGCCCGGGCGCGCGGCCTCGGCACCGCGTGGACGACGCTCCACCTCATGTTCGAACGGGAAGCGGCCGAGGTGCTCGGCATCCCGGACCACGTCACCCAGGCCGCGCTGCTGCCGGTCGCCTACTTCACGGGCGACACCTTCAAGCCGGCGCCGCGACTACCGGTCGCCGAGGTGACCCACCTCGATCGCTGGGGCGCCCGACCCGGGGCCTGACCGGAGGGCCCTCAGGCGGCGACGTGGGGGGCGACCTGCCGGTCGTACTCCGCGGAGAACAGCGGCGAACTCACGAGGAAGTCGGCGGTCGAGCGGTTGCACGCGACCGGGATGTTCCAGACCACCGCGATGCGCAGCAGCGCACGGACGTCGGGGTCGTGGGGTTGCGGCTCGAGCGGATCCCAGAAGAACAGCAGCATGTCGATGCCGTAGTCGGCGATGCGGGCTCCGATCTGCTGATCACCGCCGAGCGGACCCGAGCGCAGCCGCTCGATCGGGAGGTCGAGGGCGGACGCGAGCAGGCCGCCCGTCGTCCCCGTCGCGCAGAGCGTGTGCCGGGCGAGGACATCGCGGTGCTCGCGGGCCCACTCGAGGAGGTGCTCCTTCTCGTGGTCGTGCGCGACGAGCGCGATCCGCTTGCGGGCGGGCAGTCGGGCCTCACGGGGGTTGGTCTCGCTCGGTGCCGTCATGCTCGCATCGTCGCACGCGCGCATCGCCACCGGGTGGCGATCCGGTGAACGGCGGGCGGCTACTCGACGCCGAACGCGATCCGCACCACCGTGGCCTCGGCGATCGAGCCGTCCATCATCGAGCGGGTCGAGAGCATGATCGCACCGCGGAGCGCCGTCGCCCGCGTGAACGACAGCACGTCGGAGAACGGACCCATCTCCCCCATCGAACCACCCATGGCCGTGCCCTCACCGAGCGGCGGCGCCGTTCCGTCCTGGCGAACCTCGGTCCGGATCTGCGCCTCGAAGGCGGTGCTCCGCCCGCGCAGGGTGACCGGGGAGGTGATCGCCTCGTTCGCCGCGGGCGACTCGAGGATGAGGTTGGGGCTCGACGCCCCGAGGACCCACCAGTGCACACCGTCGAGTTGGCGGACCAACACGGTGGTGACCGGGCCGCGGTCCGTGGTCCGCACCGGCACCTCGCCGGACCGGGCGTCGCCCGCCGCCATGGTCCCGACGATCGGATCGGTGAAGCCGACGTAGTCGGCGGCGAACGCTCGTGCGACGTCCTCGGGTGCCGTGTACGTGGAGGCCCCGACCGGGAACACCGCGGCCGACGTGTCCACCGGTACGGTCGTCGTGGACGACGAACTCGTGGTCGTCCGTCGACTCGACGAGGTCGTCGTGCCATCGGAGGGATCGGAACCGCCGCACGCCGCGATGAGCGCGACGAGCGCGACGCCACCGATCCAACGGAACGCCCCGGACCCGGATGCTCGCATCGTGCCTCCTCCGGTCCGCCACGTGCGGGCCGTCACCGCCATGGTGCACCCCCGGCCCGCCGTCACGGCAGGGCCGTGGGTCCCGAATCGCCCTCGTCCGCATCCCCCGCCGGTGGGTTCGGCGGAGGACCGGCCTCGAGTGCGGCGACCGTCCGCCCGGTCACCTCGATGGCGCCGAGGAGGCCGGGGTCGTCGCGGACCCGGGCCGCCTCGGCACGGGCGGCGTCGAGGGCACCCGAGTCGGTCTCCAGACGGGCGATCGCGGCCCGGGCCGCCGCCGCGACCTCGGCCCGCTCACGGTCGAGCGCATCGAGACCGCGGGCGAGGTTGCCGATCATCGCCGCGAACTGCCGGGCGACGAGTCCGTCCGATCCCGGGCACTGCACGACGAGCGCACCGAGTTCGGTGTCGATGTGCAGGTACACCTCGCGACCGTCGTGGACCTCGCGCTTGCGCGCCGCGAGCGACCCCAGGACGCCGATCGGTCCGAAGAGCAGTCCGCCCGCCGCGGCACGCGTCAGCGTGGGTCGGTGGGTGACCGAGACCGAACCCCCGGCATCGACCGACGCGCTCGCACCGCGCAGCAGCACCTCGACCCCGTTCGGGGTGACGAGCACCCGCTCGTGCAGCACGAAGCCCCGGTACACCCCCACCCGGCCACCGCGGGGATCCTCCGCCGCGGCGAGGTGCAGGCGCGCCCGCCGCAACTCCTCGTCCCGGGCCCGCTCGAGGTCGCGCACGGCCCGATCGGCCGCGGCCACCGTCCGCTCGTAGTCCTGGCGGGCGTCGCGGTGCGCGCGGCGCGCCGCGCGCCGGCGACGACGCGGGCTCGCCCCC
>JBEAXD010000117.1:0-3652 GCA_041159995.1 Actinomycetota bacterium
CCGCCGGGGCCTCGGATGTCTCGGGCGCGGCCGGAGCCGCGGGTTCCGGCGCGGGCGCCTCGGCGGCCGGGCGCACGGGCGCGGCGGGCGCGGGCTGCGCGCCGCCCGCAGTGACCACACCGGTCGACCGGACGACGCGGGAGGACCGCACCGGGGCCGGCTCCGCCGGGGCCTCGGGCGCGACCGGCGCTGCGGGCTCGGCCTCGGCCGGCTTCGTCGCCCCCGTGGCCTTCGCCTTCGGCTTCGGTTCGGGCTTCGGCTCCTCGACGATCGGCTCGCGCCGCAGGCCCAGCTCGTCGGCCTTGCGACGGACGCGGTCCGCGGAGGGGTCGTCGATGCTCGACGAGTGGCTCTTGACGCCGATCTTGAGCTCCTCGGCGAGTTCGAGCACGACGTGGTTCTCCACGCCCAACTCACGTGCGAGTTCGTAGACCCTGATCTTCTTCGTCGCCAAGATTCCTCAGTCCTGCTTCGGGTCGGCGTCCCCGCCGATCCCGGCCTCGTGGAGTCTCCCACGCAGGCGTTCGATGTCCCCGGTCGGGATCTCCCGCCGCAGGGCCCTCGGGAGGGCGCCACGGCGGGTGGCCCGCTCGAGGCACGCCGGCGAACCGGCGCAGAGCCAGGCCCCACGGCCGGGCTCGGTGCGACCCACCCGGAGGTGACCGTCGGGACCGACCGTGATCCGCAGGAGCGAACCGGGGTCGGTGGTCCGGCGGCAACCCACGCAGGTGCGCCGCGGGGTACCCGCTATGCCTCGCCCTCCAGGGACTCGGCGACGTCGCCCTCCGGCGCGTCGACGTCGGCGACGGCCTCGGCCGCGACCTCGTCCTCGGTCTCGACGTGCATCGCGGCCTCCTCGGCCGCGCCGGCCTCGGGGGCCACGCCCGGCTCGGCGTCGCTCACGTCGTCGGGGCCGTCGACACCCGAGGCGTCGGGCGTCTCGGGCGTCCCCTCACCGAGGGTCGCCCCGGCGTACCCCGCCTCGGCGGCCGAGATGGTCTCGCCGCCCTCGGCCGGCTGCCACACGAGTTCGCCGTCGGCGCCCTCGACCCACTCGCCCTCGGCGTACTCGACGCCGCCGCCGGCCTCCTCCTCGGCCAGCTGCGACTCACTCTTGATGTCGACGCGCCACCCGGTGAGCCGCGCCGCGAGGCGGGCGTTCTGGCCCTCCTTGCCGATCGCGAGGCTCAGCTGGAAGTCGGGGACGATGACCTCGGCGGTGCCGGTGTCCTCGTGGAGCCGAACCTCGCGCACCTTGGCGGGCGCGAGCGCCCGGGTCACGAACTCGGCCTGGTCCTCGGAGAAGGGCACGATGTCGACCTTCTCGGAACGCAGCTCGTTGACGACCATGCGGACCCGAGCACCCCGGGCACCGACGCACGCGCCGACCGGGTCCACGTTCGGGTCGTTCGAGGCGACCGCGATCTTCGTGCGGTGCCCGGGCTCACGGGCCACGGCCTTGAGTTCCACCACACCGTCGAGGATCTCCGGCACCTCGAGTTCGAAGAGGCACTTCACGAGGCCCGGGTGCGTGCGGGACACCACGATCTGAGGTCCCTTGGCGGTCTTGCGGACCTCCACGATGTAGGCCTTGAGGCGACCGCCGTGCTCGTAGCGCTCGTTCTGGACCTGCTCGGCCTGGGGCAGCAGGGCCTCGACCGTGCCGAGGTCGAGCAGCGTGTAGCGCTGGTCGGTCTGCTGGATGATGCCGGTGACGATCTCGCCCTCGCGACCCGTGTACTGCTCGAACTTCATCTCGCGCTCGGCCTCGCGGATGCGCTGCAGGATCACCTGCTTCGCGGTCTGCGCGGCGATGCGACCGAAGTCATCCGGCGTGTCGTCCCACTCGCGCAGGACGTTGCCCTCCTCGTCGATGTCCTGCGCGATCACGCGGATCTCGCCGGTCTCGGTGTCGATCTCGACGAGGGCCTCCTCGGCCGCGTTCGGCATCCGCTTGTAGGCGGTGACGAGGGCGTCGGCGAGTGCCTGCAGCATGATGTCCTCGGAGATCCCCTTGTCGTTGGCGATCTCGCGGAGCGCGTCCATCATCTCGCGGTTCATCGGTGCTTCCTCACTGGTGTGCGGTCTCCTGCTTCGCCCGTCCGGGCCTCGAGCCCCGACCCGGCTTGGTCGCCGGGCCCCACTCGAAGACGGTGCGGGCCTGTTCGATCGAGTCGAACGGGATGCGTTGCGGCGCGCCGTCGACCTCGACGGTGCAGCCCTCCTCGTCGCTCGCGACGAGGAGGCCGCGGACGCGCCGGGCGACCCCGGCCTCGTCGCGGCAGCGGACGGTGACACTCATGCCCCGGGCGCCCGCGAAGTGGGCGGGCCGCCGCAGGGGCCGCTCGAGGCCCGGGCTCGACACCTCGAGCGTGTAGGCGGAATCGATGCCGGGCCACTCGTCGAGGAGCGGCGACACGATCCGGGTGGCCTCGGTGACGGTCTCGAGGTCCACCCCACCGGGCCGGTCCACCATCACCTGGACGATCGTGCCCCGGCCCTTGCCGGTGCGGACGACGTCGAAGAGGTCGAGGCCGAGTTCGGCGAGCGGCGCCTCGAGTCGGGCGCGCAGATCATCGAGGCGGTCACCCTTGCCCATGATCTCAACACCTCCCTCACCTGGCCGCCGGGCCTGCCCCGGCAAGAAAAAGACGTGGGCGAGAAGCCCACGTCGTTCCGGCCGCCAGGGCCCGATGGACGATCGAACGCCCGAGAGGGTACCAGACCCGGCCCGCCGGCCGCGGGCCCGACCGCCGCGCGTGGCGAACGCCAGACCTCAGCGGGCCGCGAGGGCGGCGACGACGCCGTCGACCGGGAGGTCGTCCCGCTCCCCGGTGCGTCGGATCTTTCGCTCGGCCACGCCCCGGGCGAGCCCCTTGGCCCCGACGGTGATCTGGACGGGCATGCCGAGGAGGTCGGCGTCGGCGAACTTCACGCCCGGGCTCACCTCACGGTCGTCGAAGAGCACCGACACCCCGGCCGCCTGCAGGTCGCGGTACAGGCGCTCCGCCGCGTCCAGGACCCCGGCGGCCGCGTCGCCGCGCCCCGGGAGCACCACGAGGTGGACGTCGTAGGGCGCGATGCCGGGCGGCCATGCGATGCCCGCGTCGTCGGAGCACTCCTCGACCACTGCGGCCACGATGCGCGAGACACCGATGCCGTAGCAGCCCATCACCATCGGGTGCTGGGCGCCCGCGTCATCGGTGTAGAGCGCGTCGAGCGCGGTCGAGTACTTGGTGCCGAGCTGGAACACGTGGCCCACCTCGATGCCGCGGTCGATGCGCAGTTCCCCACCGCAGCGCGGACACGCGTCGCCGGTGGCCACGACGACGAGATCCGCGACCACGTCGATGCGGAAGTCGCGACCGGGCACCGCGTGGCGCGTGTGCGCATCGACGCGGTTCGCGCCGATGACCCACTCCGTGCCCGCGTGGACGGCGGGATCGGCGATCACGAGCCGAACCGCCGGGTGGTTCGGACCGATGAAACCCTTCGGGAGATCGGGGTGCGCCGCGAAGTCCTCGTCGGTGAAGAGGCGCACAGCGCGACCGGCAACCGCGCGGCGCAGCGCGAACTCGTTCACCTCGCGGTCGCCCGGCACGACGGCGAGGGCGAGTTCGCCGTCGAGGTCGAACGCGATCGACTTCAGGAG
>JBEAXD010000118.1:0-10500 GCA_041159995.1 Actinomycetota bacterium
CTCGGCCCTCCACTGGTGGGCGGAGATCGCGTTCATCCTCGGCTTCTACGCGATCTACAGCGCGATCCGGAACCTCAGCACCGCCGATGCGGAGCTGGCGTTCCGCCACGCCCGCGAGCTCATCGACCTGCAACGCGCCCTCGGCATCTACCACGAGGCCACGGTGCAGGCCTGGGCGCTGCAGGTGCGGCCGATCATCATCGCGGCGAACTACTTCTACGGCTCGCTGCACTTCGCCGCCACCATCGGGGCGGGCATCTTCCTGTACCGCCGCTGGCCCGACGACTACCCGCTCTGGCGCAACACGCTCGCGATCGCAACGGCCTCCGCACTCATCGGCTTCACCCTCTGGCCCCTCATGCCGCCGCGGCTCCTCCCCGAGTCGTACGGGTTCGTCGACACGCTCGCGCGGTACCCGACGCTGTGGACCTTCAACTCCGGCACCCTCCAGAACATCAGCAACCAGTACGCGGCGATGCCGAGCGTGCACTGCTGCTGGGCCCTGTGGTGCGCGTGCGTCGTCGTCCCACGGGTACGGGCCACGTGGGCCAAGGTGCTCGCCGCGCTCTACCCGGTGTGCACCGTCGTCGTGATCGTCATCACCGGGAACCACTTCGTCCTCGACGCGGTGGCCGGCTTCGCGATCCTCGGCGTCGGCTTCCTCGTGGCCCGGGCCACCACCCGGGCGGGGCGACGGACCCCGGCCACCGCCTGATCCGCACCGGACTTGCGGACCGACGCCGGACCGTCGAACCTCTCCCCGTGCCCGACGAGATCACCCTCGACCACGTGGCCGTCGCGACCGGCGCGGCCGACGCCGCCATCGCCGCGCTCGTCGGCGACCTCGGGGGGACCCTCATGGAGGGCGGCGACGCGGTCGGGTTCCGATGGGTGCAAGCGCGTCTCGGCGATGGCGAGGAGGGCATGACCGTCGAGGTGATCACCCCGTGGCGACCGGAGGCCAACGACTTCCTCGCCCGCTTCGTCGCCCGGCACACCGAGGGCGCGCACCACATCACCTTCAAGGTGCCCGACCTGCGCCGCACCCTCGAACGGGCGCGGGCCGCCGGGTACCACCCGATCGGGGAGAACTTCGAGGACCCACAGTGGTTCGAGGCGTTCCTCGTGCCGCGTGAGGCCCAGGGCATCGTGGTCCAGCTCACGCAGTCCGAACCTCCGCCTCCGCCGTGGCCCCGGCGGTTCGCGGACCGCACCGCCCGCGGCGTTCCCGACGGACGGCCGACGTGGTGGGCCGACCCGCCGACCCCGGGCCCGGTCCGGGTGGTGCTGCGCCGCATCGTGCTGCGCACCCCGTCGATCACCTCGGCGCTCGGACTCTGGTGCGGGTTGCTGGGCGGCACCCCGGTGGACCAGGGCGACGACCGGATCGAGATCGCATGGCCGGGCGGGCGGATCCTGCTGGTGGAGGATGCAGGGTCGACGCCGGGGTTCGAGTGCCTCGAGGCCGACGCCCCCGCCGCGCTCGAGGCGGTGCGGGTGGCCGGCGCCGCGGTGCACACCACGGCCCGCTGACCCACACGCCACCGGGCGCGCGTCAGCCCGACGGACGTCGGGTGGCCACGATCGCGAGGACCCGCTCGCGCACGGCCCGGTCCGCGAAGGACAGCTGCGCGTCCTGCGGGGTGACGAGCACGAGCCGGCGCGGCGGCAGGCCCTCGACCGCCACGATCCGCACACCGGAGGTGTCCGGGTCGATCGCGGTCTCCGGCAGGATCGAGACGCCGGCTCCGGCTCCCACGAGCTCGCCGATGAGTCGCACACCCTCGACCTCGATCGGCACCTCGAGTTCGACCCCGACGTGTCTGGCCGCGTCCTGCACCTCGAGCCGGAGGGGATTGTTCGCCGGGGGCATCACCATGGGCAGACGTGCGATGCGCTCGAGGGGCACCGCCACCTCGCCCGCGAGGTCGGAGTCCTCCGGCACGAGGCCGACGAGCCGTTCGTCGAGCAGTCGCTCGGAGATGAGACGATCGCTGACGACGGGGGCGGTGACGATCGCCTGCGCGAGCTGGTTCGACAGGACCTCGGCGACCAGACGCTCCGAGGTCCCCTCGTTGATGCGCAGCCGCACCCCGGGCGCCTCCCGACGCAACGACGCCACGAGCTCCGGCACGAGCCATCGACTCGCCGTCCCGACGATGCCGATCGAGACCTCACCGATCTGGAGACCCTGGAGCGCGGCGACGTCGGCGAGGATCCCGTCCCGCTCGCGTCGGATGCGCCGGGCCCGGTTCACCACGGCGCGGCCCGCCTCGGTGAGCGCGGCCCCGCGTCGACTGCGCACGAGGAGCGGCATGCCGATCTCGGTCTCGAGCTGGCGGATCTGGCCCGAGACGTTCGACTGGACGGTGTTGAGCGCGTCGGCCGCCGCCGTGAACGAACCCTCGTCGGCGATGGCCACGAGCGCCTCGAGGTGCCGGAACTCCACCGTCGCCTCCCCTCCCGGTCGTCGCTCGATGCCCCCCTCGGGGCCGCCCGGCGGGCCCGGAATCGGGCCGGCCGCTGCAGGGTTCGCGCGCTGCGCGCGATCCCAACGGTTCGTTGGGGACGAACGGTGGTCCATCGTAATCTGAGATGGGATGTATCGCAACTAACTGTTGGACCGATTCAGGACCAAGGACCACAATGGAGGACGTTCCACCGGGTCGACCGTCTCCCCCCGTCGGTCGCCCGGGATCTCGAGCGGGTCAATCCACCGGAAGCGACGGCTCCGGATGACATCCCGCAGACCAGCAAGCACCTCCCCCGACGATGTGTGAGGAGCCCGACGTGGCAGCAGAGACGATCTCCAACCTGGTCTTCACCGGACCGCTCGCCTGGACCGCCGACGCGGCCTGCGAGGGGCGCACCGAGCTCTTCTTCGCGCCGGCCGGGGAGCGTCCCGAGGCCCGCGTCGTCCGTGAGTCGAAGGCCCGCTCGGTCTGCACCGAGTGCGCCGCCCTCGCCCCCTGCCGGGCGTGGGCCCGTGAGAACCGCGAGTACGGCTTCTGGGGCGGCGAGTCCGAGGAGGAGCGCGCCGCAGCCGGGTACCGCGTCGACATGCCCGTCGGCCGGGTGGCCCGCTACCCCAAGGGGGACGGCAAGCCCGTCGCCCCGCGCACGCCCCGCGTCGCCTGATCCCACCATCCCCCCACCGGCTCCGGCCGGTCCGCACCGTGCCCACACGCCCGCCGTGTGGGCACGTGTCGTCGGGGACCATCTAGGTTCCGCCGTGGGCCGCGAGACGGCCGGAGGAGGCCGACACCGTGAGCACCACCTCGACGCCCGACGGCGTCGATCTCGATCGTCTGGGACCGTGGTTCGCTGCGAACGTACGGGGTGCCACGGGCGCCCCGCTCGCCGCGACCCTCATCGCAGGCGGTCGATCGAACCTCACCTACGTCGTCACGGACGGCACCACGGAGTGGGTGCTGCGGCGGCCGCCGCTCGGGCACGTGCTCCCGACGGCCCACGACATGGCGCGTGAGGCCAGGGTCATGGGGGCACTGCGCGACACCGCCGTGCCGGTGCCGGTCGTCCTCGGGTTCTGCGAGGACGTCGCGGTCAACGGTGCTCCGTTCTACGTCATGGAGAAGGTCGACGGCGTCATCCACCGCGATGCCCGTTCGCTCGCGGCGCTCACGGTGGACGAGGCGGCCCGCGTCTCGCACGCGCTCGTCGACGTACTCGCCGACATCCACGCGGTCGACTACGCGTCGGTGGGCCTCGGCGACTTCGGTCGGCCCGACGGCTACTGCGAGCGGCAGGTCCGGCGCTGGGGTGAGCAGTGGGAACGGTCCCGGACCCGTGAGATCCCGGCGGTGGACGAGGTGGCCCGCCGGCTCCGCGCCGCACTGCCGCGATCGGGACCACCGACGATCGTGCACGGCGACTACCGACTCGACAACACGATGATGGCCCTCGACGACCCGGGACGCATCGTCGCCGTGCTCGACTGGGAGATGTCGACACTCGGTGATCCACTGGCCGATCTCGGCCTGTTCCTCCTCTACTGGGGCCAGTCCGACGCCCAGGTGATCGCGACCGGCTCGGCGATCGGGGCCCAGGAGGGATTCCTCGATCACGATGAGATCGTCGAGGCGTACGCGATGCGCAGCGGGCGCGACCTCGGTGAGCTCGACTGGTACGAGGTGTTCGCGGCCTACAAGTTGGCGATCATCGTCGAGGGCATCAACGCGCGGTTCCAGATGGGCAAGACCCTCGGCGAGGGCTTCGAGGCGATGGGCGCGATGGTGGCGGGCCTCATCGACGGAGCACTCGAGCGCGCCGGTCGGTCCTCGATCGCCGCGCTCCGCGGATGAACCGACACCGCGGGATCCCCCGCGTGCTCGTAGAGTCCCCGTCGTGAGCAGCCTCGTCTGGGAGGAACGACCCTCCCTGCGCCACCCGATCCTCGTCGCCGCGTTCACCGGCTGGAACGACGCGGGCGATGCCGCGACCGACGCCATCGAACTCCTCGCGCGCCAGTACGACGCGGAGCAGGTGGGCTACGTCGACCCCGAGGAGCACATCGACTTCCAGGCCCTCCGGCCGACGGTCGTGATCACCGATGGGGTGACCCGGGAGATCCGCTGGCCGGGGACGCGGATCCTCGCCGCCCGGGTCCCCGACGCCGCCCGCGACCTCGTGCTCGTGCTCGGACCGGAACCGCACCTCAAGTGGCGGGATTACTGCGACGCGATCCTCGAGGTGGTGGGCGAACTCGGCTGCGAACTGGCGGTCACGCTCGGATCGCTCCTCGCCGATGCGTCGCACCACCGACCCGTGCGCATCACCGGCTCGACCACCGAACCCGCACTCATGGCACGGCTCGGGATGAGCCGATCGCGCTACGAGGGCCCGACCGGCATCGTCGGCGTGCTGCACGACGTCCTGCGATCATCCGGGGTGCCGTCGGCCTCGCTCTGGGCACCGGTCCCGCACTACGTGGCGAGTCCGCCGAATCCGCCGGCACAACTCGCGCTCCTCGAGGGCCTCGCCGCACTGGCCGAGATCCCGATCGGACTCGGCGAACTCCGCGTGCAGACCGCGGCCTGGCGGGCCCGCATCGACGCGTTCGTCGCCGACGACGACGACCTGTCGCAGTACGTGGCCCGTCTGGACGCGCAGGCCGAGGACGAGGCCGGCGGGGAGGCCGGTGAGGACCTCGGCGTCCTCGCCGACGAGGACGAACTCCCCTCGGGGGACGCGCTCGCGGCCGAACTCGAGGCGTTCCTGCGTGAGCAGGGTCTGGAGTAGCGCCGCCTCAGCCGAGGAAGTCGTGGGCGAGGGCCGACCAGAGTTCGGTCGACAGCCGCAGGGACTCCTGATCGACGCGTTCGTCGTTGCCGTGGAACATCGACGCGAAGTCCTCGAAACGCAGGCGCGCGCTGAAGAGCCCGAAGCCGTAGCCGACCGCACCGGCCCGACGGAAGTAGCGGTTGTCGGTACCCCCGACCATCATCATCGGTACGAGCGCCGACCCCTCGCACAGCCGGCCGGTGACCCGCGCCATCGAATCCCACAGCGGGGTGTCGATCGGCGAGGCCGTCGCACCATCGTCGCGGACCTCGTACTCGACCTCGTCCCACAGGTCACCGCACGCATCGGCGAGCATCGCCACGACGTCGTCCGCCGAGACACCCGGCAACGTGCGGATGTCGACCGCCACGACCGCGCGGTCCGGGATCATGTTCACCTTCGTCCCACCGTGCGAGACGTTGGGCGACATGGTGGTGTGGGTGCAGGAGTGGAAGAGCCGACTCGCCCCGATCGGGAGGCCCTCGATCACCGCGTCGAGCGTCGCCGGGTCGGCGAGTTCGGCGGGGAGCTGCATGCCCTCCACGAAGCGTCGCCAGGTCTCGCTCACACGAGCCGGGGGCCGGTAGGTGCCGATCCGCTGCACGATCTGCGCCGCCTTGAGGACCGCGTTGTCCGTGCGGTGAGGTTGGGATCCATGGCCCGGTGTGCCCTTCACCGTGAGCTTCGACCACATCGCGCCCTTCTCCTCCACCATGACGGGGAGTCGGACACCACCACGGCTGCCCATCTGGAAACCGCCGGACTCGGTGATGACGTTCTCGGTGCGCACCGCATCGAGTTCGTGCTCGAGCAGCCATTCGGCGCCGAAGGTACCGGAGGCCTCCTCATCGGCCACGGCGAGGTACGACAGCGTTCCCCGGGGTCGGAATCCGGAGTCGGCGAGGCCCCGGAACGCGACGAGCATCGACGCGGTGAGGTTGAGCATGTCGACCGCGCCGCGGCCCCAGACCACGCCGTCGACGAGTTCGCCGCCGAACGGATCCCGCGACCAGGTGTCGGGGTTCACCGGGACCACGTCGGTGTGCCCCATGAGCATGAGGCCCGGTGCCGTGGGGTCGGAGCCCTCGATCCTGGCGAGCACGCTGCGCCGGCCCGGATGCGGCTCGTAGTACTCGAGGTCGAGACCGGAACCCTCGAGGTAGTTCGTCACGAGGTCGGCACTGCGGACCTCCCCGCCGGAGTCCGCCGATCCATCGTTGACGCAGGCGTTGCGGATGAACGTCTGGAGGACCTCGGTGACCTCGGCGGTGGGATCGTCGTGCGCCATGCGTGAGACGCTAGCCCTACGGTGCGCGTCGGGTCACGGGATCGGCGCGCACCGGTAGATCATCACGCCACCCTCGTCCCAGCGCTCGGCGAGGCCGTCGCGGCGCAGGTGCTCGAGGTGGGCGAACGTCTCGCTCTCGGCCATGACGCCCCAGTGCCGCTCGGGGAAGACCTCGTGGGAGAGGCGCTCCACGCTCGCCGGTCCGATCGCCACCGAGGCCGCGTGCAGGTGCTCCATGCGCTCGGCGTGGTGCTCCTTGATCGCGGCGACCCGACCCGGCACGTCCTCGAACGGGTGGCCGTGGGCCGGCAGGCCGAGTCGGACCTCGGGGAGATCCGCGACGAGGTCGAGGGTCTTGAGGTACGCGCGCAGCGAGTCACCGGACGCCGAACCCGCGACGTGCGGGGTGATGGTCGGGAGCACGTGGTCCCCCGAGAGCAGCACCCCGTGCTCGGCGTCCCACAGACACAGGTGGTCGAGCGTGTGGCCCGGCGTGTGCACGGCCTGCCACTCCCGACCCGCGAGCATGAGCGGACTCCCGTGGCGCACGCGCCGGGTCGGATCCGGCGGACTGAACATGAGCCGGATCGCCCGCATGCGCACGCGCTGCTTGAGCGGCGGATCCGGGTGCCGGCTCCCGCCCCACGGCACCGTGCCCCCCCACGGCACCGACTGCCGCTGGTGTTCGGTCGTGAAGTCGTCCTGCTCCTCGCGCAGGCTCGGGAGCTCCTCGAACGACGGACCGCGGTAGGACTGCGCCTCCTCGATCGCCTCCTGCTCGATGCGTTCGGCCTCGGTCTCCGAGAGCGTGTGCCCCTTGCGATCGAGCGACCAGGTCGTGAAGGCCCGGTGGGTGATGAGCGCCGCATCGGCCTCGCGCCGGATGCGGCCGGCCGAGCCGAAGTGATCGGGGTGCGAGTGCGTGACGATGACCGTGTGGACGTCCTTGACCCGGAACCCCGCGGCGCGCAGACGCCGGGTGAGCGTCCGCCAGGAGTTCGGACCGGGGAGCCCCGGATCGACGACGGCCAGCCCGCGGTCGTCGAGCAGCCCGTACATGTTCACGTGGCCGAGACCGGGCATCCAGATCGGGAGCTGCATCCGGATGACGTTCGGCGCGACCTCGACGATCTCGTCGGAGGCCTGCTCCTGCTCCTGCTTGGGTGGACGCGGGCGTCGCGTCGCGCGGGGATCGGACGTCGGCGCCACATGGGAGTGGTCGCCGTGCCCGTGGGGTGCGGTCACGGACCCGACACTACCGGGGGGCGGCGTCGAGCCGTTCCTCCGCCCGCTTCGTGAGTTCGGCGAAGGAGTCCTCCATCGCGCCCGAGAGCACGGCGAGGTCACCGAACGCGTCGCGGTCGACGAACAACCCGATGTGGAGCTGTCCGCAGTACGACAGGATCGCGATGCCGATCGAGAGGTTCCGGGTGAGCGGGACCACCGGGAACGCCTCGAGCATGCGCCCGCCCATGCAGTACAGCGGGACCTGCGGTCCGGGCACGTTGGTCACGACGAGGTTGATGAAGGGCTGGCGGTGGGTGACCCGGGCGGCCAGCCCCAGCAGCGTCGGCGCCGCGTAGTGGGTGAGATCGAGCAGGAACGTCGCGCCGACCGCCTGTTCGCGCTCCTTGAGGTCGTGGGTGGCGAGCCGGATCTCCGCGAGGCGGTCGACCGGATCGGCGATACCGATCGGCAACGGGACCATCATCCCCGACACCCGGTTACCGAGCTGCATGCGCTCGGCGTCGTCCCGCACCGACACCGGACACAGCGCCTTGAGCGTGACGTCACGCACCGGTTCCCCGCGCGACTCGAGGAGTCGACGCAGGCCGCCCGCGACCCCGGCGAGCACGACGTCGTTGATCGTGCCCCCGAACGCGCGCCGCACGGTGCGGACGTCCTCGAACGAGACCCGCACCCCGTCGAAGCGCCGGTTCCGGCCGACGTGCACCGTGTTGAGGGAGGTGCGCGGCGCGATCGCGTCGGTGCCGAACATGGTCTGGATCGACCGGGCCACGCGCACGGTCTCGTCGAGGGCACGCTGCGGACCGCGGACCGCGGCCCGGGCGGTGCGGATGATCTCGGTGGGCTCGGTCGCGCGTTCCCAGACGGAGTCGGCGAACAGTCGCCACTCGGCGGGCGGGGGTTGGATGATCCAGCGCGGCGGCTCGAGGTACGTGGGCGTGGGCTCGAAGTCGAGCAGCACCGTCGCGACGTCGACCCCGGACACGCCGTCCACGAGTGCGTGGTGCGTCTTCTGGATGAGCGCGACCCGACCCTCCTCGAGGCCCTCGACGAACCACAGCTCCCACAGGGGTCGGGATCGGTCGAGCAGCTGCGACTGGATGCGCGAGGTGAGCGTCATGAGCTGCTCGCGGGTGCCCGGGGCCGGCAGCGCCGTGAGCCGGACGTGGTAGGCGATGTCGAACCGTGGGTCGTCGACCCAGATCGGTCGGCCCTGGTTGAACGGCACCGGCATGAGGCGCTTGCGGAACCTCGGGATGAGGTGCAGACGCGACGACACGAGCCGACGGACCTCGGCGAGACGGAAGCGTCCGGTGCTGTCGAAGAACGGCTCGCCCTCGAAGATCGAGACCGCGCCGACGTGCATCGGGGTCTCGATCGACTCGAGGTGCAGGAAGCTCGCGTCCAGGGACGAGAGCCGGTCGTAGGTCGTCACGCCGTCGATGGTACCGATGCGGCGGGCGGGCCGCCCGGGGCCGGCGCTACCCTCCCGACGTGCACCGGACCCCGCCGATCCTCGAACGGTTCCCGCGGTGAGCGGGCGCGTCGCCACCGCGATCTGGCGGCTCGACCAGGCCCTGGTGCTCGCACTCGAGGAGCACCTCGGGGTGCCGGTCGACTCGTACCTCAACGGTTCACAGGTCTGGCTGGTCGACTGCGGGCCCGGGCGCGAGACGCTCGAGTTCCGACTCCACCCCGTCGCCGGGTACCGACCACCCGAGGGCGTGTCCCACTACGACCTCTGGGAGGAGGTGGCCGGGGCGTTGACCCGGGGCGTCGATCCGGGCGCGCTCACCATCGGGGACACCGTCCGGGCGCTCGACACCCTCTGGGACGGCCTCGAGGTCTTCGAGGCCTACGGCGATTCGCTCGAACCCGCCCAGATCGCCAACGCCGCCGGCGCCGTGATCGCCCGGGACGCCGACCGTTCAGGACTCGTCGACCACGACCGGGCCGGCGGCGAGTGGGAGCGCCGGGGTCGCGGGGTGTCGCTGTTCGGCCTCATCGAGGAGCAGCTCGGAGGGGCGTGAACCGTGGGGCGATCGAGCGGCGCGCCTAGGTGCCCGATCCGCGCCAGGGCGGGGTCCGCGGCCAGTCGAAGTCACACGGGAAGACCTCGCCGTCGATCGCACGGAACGCCAGGTCGGCCCACCGATGCGCACCGGCGAGGGGCTGCGGGAGCGCGTCACGGGAGAAGAACCCGACGTCGCGCGTCTCCAGCGGATGCCCCCGCAGCTCGCCGCCCACCATCCGGCAGTGGAACACGAGCGAGTAGAGCGGCAGGTGCGAGAACCCGAGGCGGAGTCCGTCGAGGACCGTGATGAGCTGGACCGGCTCGACCTCGATCCCGGTCTCCTCGTACACCTCCTTGATCGCGACCTCGGACGGTGAGTACCCGACGTCGGCCCACCCCACCGGGTACAGCCACCAGCCGGAATCGGCGCGCTGGGTGAGGAGCAGTTCGCCACGGTCGTTGCCGACGATCGCAGCGACCGCGACCTTCGGGGTCACGTATCCGGGGACACCCGAACCGACGGCCATCATCCAGGTCTCGAAGAGCGCGTCGGCCTCCGCCTCCTCGATCGCTGCGGCCCGGATGTCCGCGGCCACGTGCAGCACCTCCTCGAACCGTTCGCGCTCGTACAGGCTCTGGGTGAACCCGA
>JBEAXD010000119.1:0-5121 GCA_041159995.1 Actinomycetota bacterium
GTGCCGCGGCGACGAGCACGTCGACCCACGCGTCGTCGATCGGGAACGAGTCGACGTCCAGGGTGCACACGTGGCTCACGCCGTCGGCGAGCGCGATCGGGAGGATCGCATCGAGGTAGAAGCCGTGCTCCCGGCTGGCCCGCAGGGGAGTGAGCGGTGCCTCGCAGATCCGCACGTTCGGGCGGGCCGCGACCATCGCCCGCGCCCGGGTCGACACGCGGTTGGCCACGGCGTAGAGCGTGTAGGGCACCCGGGTGTGGCGTTCGACCCGATCGAGGTGGAGTTCGAGGAGCGGGAGGTCGTCGTCGTCCTTCAGGAAGTAGACGACGAGGATGCCGAGGTGGGTGACGGACGCGGTCGGACCGCCGGGTCCGGTCGTCGAGTTGTCGTCACCCATGGCTCCCCGTCCCCCTCGAGGGAGGCCAATGGTACGGCCTACGGCGCCGGGTTCGGACCGCCACCGAGGCCGGGGGTCGAGCCCCGTGGGGCCACGCACGGACGGGGGGATCGCAGGGCGACGATGCGCACCGGGTCCCGCAACGGCGCGACGTACTCGATGCTCGCGATCGGCGGCGCGCCGGTGCTCCCGGCGCTCGGACCAGGCGCCGGAACCCGCACCCGGAGGTTGACGCAGTAGGGCGCGATGCGGATGACGGTCCCGTCGGGCAGCAACCGTTCGATGCTGGCCCGGGCGGCCACGGTGCCGCGACGACCCCGGTGGTAGTTGACCCACTCGAATCCGCCGTTCACCTGCTTCGGTCGCCACCCGCCGACGTCGACGACGCGTTGGGCGAGTCGCCAGCGCCCCCCGTCGAACGACGCGGAGTCGATCGCCGCGTTGATGCCGACCACGCCGAGCAGCGCGAGCGCGAGCCCGGCGCCGACGGCGCGGGCCCGGGTCCCGTCGGTGGGCGCGCCGCGCAGGATGAGCAGGGCCGCGATGGCGAGCGCGGGGAGCGCGTACCGGTCGTAGACCTGCACCCCCGTGACCATCGCGAGCCCGTACGCCGTGGCGAACCCGAACACCGTGAGTCCGAGCAGGCCGGTCACCGGGTCGACGCCCGCGAGGTCGCGATCCCGGACGCGGCCGGCCAGACGCGCGATGACCGGGACGGTGCCGAGGGCGAGCACGATCGCGCCGAGCGATCCGAGCACGACGAGCAGGTTCCAGAGCGGCCCCGGCATGAGGTCCGGTCGGGTGCCCGGGAGCACGGCGATCGAGAGCGCGCCGTCGCGGATCACGTAGTTGCCGACGAACTGGGACGAGAAGTAGCGGGTGGCGGTCGTCGCCTGCCACAGCGCGGTCCCGAGGACCGCCACGACCGCCAGGGGGCGCGATGCGGCCAGCGCGTCCCGGACGACCCGAACCGGTCCGCGCCAGCAGATGATCGGGAGGAGGCCGAATCCGGCGAGGCGCAGGAACCCGGCCCCCTTGATCACCGCGGTGCGCAGATCGCGCCCTGTCGGCGCGGAGGGTGACAGGGCGCGGGCATCGGGGACCGAGTACCACCACACGAGGAAGGCGAGGGTGGCGACCGCGCCGATGCCCACCGCGACCGCGAACGCCACGACGTGCCGACGGTCCGCGTCGGTCCGCAGGCCGAGCGCGCCCGCCAGCACGATGGCGATCACCGGCACGATCGCGTACTGCCGGATCGACACCGCGTAGACGGCGACGGCGAATCCGGCGATGAGCAGCGGCGTCCGGATCGGTCGGGCCTGCAGCGCGACGGTGGCGAGCAGGAGCCCGATGGTCGAGATCGTGAACGCGGGGACGTCGGTCATGAACGTCGTCGACAGGATGAGCCAGAGCGGGCTGATGGCGATGGTGACACCGGCGAGCGTCACCGCCCCCCACGACAGGCCGAGGCGCCGGCCGAGCAGCGCGAGCGCACCGAGGCCGACGAGCCCGATCACCGCGGTCTGGGCCTGGACGAGCGCGATGGCGTGGCCACGGGAGACCGCGATCGGCGCGGCGAGCACCAACTGGCCGAGCAGCGACATCGAGACCCAGTTGTTGAACTCGAGCCGTCCGGTGTCGACCCAGCGGAACAGGGTGACGAGGTACGACCAGTCGTCGCCCCGGGCCGCGCCGAGCGCCCCGTGGTGCCGAGCGATGACGAGGGGCAGGACGAGGCCGACGAGGGCGAGGGCGCCGAGCGCGAGCCCGCCGGCGACCCGGGGATTCGATCGGACCCGACGCGTCCCCGCCGTGGCCTCGGCTGCGGTCACCCCGTCTCCCCGTCTCCCCGTCGTTGCGCCGGCGCACGCCACCGGCCGTTCGGATCGCGCGGTGCCGCGTGGCCCCGGGCGGTGGCGTGGGATCGCTCAATCTACGCGTCGCCACGGGCGCCTCGGACCGCGTGGCGGGGCGTAACCTCGGCGCACCGCCGCCCGCCGTCGGTGCGGCCGTCACGAGATCCGATCCGATGCCCGACCCCGCGCCCTTCACCTTCATCATCGGCTGCCCGCGGTCGGGGACGACCCTGCTGCGGGCCATGCTCGACTCGCACCCGGACCTCGCGGTGCCCCCGGAGTCCTACTTCCTGGTGCCGATCCTCCGCCATGCCGCCGACTACCGCACACCCGGCGGCCTCGACCGCACCGCGCTGCTGCGTGACGTCGCCGGGAACGTCTCCTGGCCGTCGTGGGGGGTCGGTGCGGATGTGCTCGACGCGCTCGCGGCCGACGAGTCGCTCACCAGCGTGCCCGACACACTGCGCGCGGTCTACGACCGGTACGCCGCGCTCCACGGCAAGCGCCGGGCGATCGACAAGACGCCGCGTCACACCGAGCACGTCGGGCTGCTCTCCGCGGCCTACCCCGACGCGCGGTTCGTGCACCTCGTCCGCGATGGTCGCGACGTGGTGCCGTCGCTCCGTTCGATGCCCTACTTCCCGGCCCGGTTCGCGGACGCCGCGCTGTTCTGGCGGGATCGCGCGCTCTCCGGTCGGGAGGCGCGCACGCTCGTGGGGGCCGCCCGGTACCACGAGCTGCGCTACGAGGACCTCGTCACCGATCCCGAACGACACCTCGAGCCGCTGTGCGGGTTCCTCGGGGTCGAGTACTCGCCGGACATGCTCGAGTACACGACCCGGGCCGAGGCGGTGATCGCCGGCACGGTGGGCGGCGACGCCCACGCCAACATCCGTCGGGCGCCGACCCGCACCCGGGACTGGCGCGCGGACATGGACCCCCGGGACGTCGCCCGGTTCGAGGCGCTGGCCGGCGACGCGCTCGCGATCTTCGGGTACGACCGCGGGCCCGCCCCGTCGGTCGGTCTGCGGGTCGAGGCCCTCGCCCGCCACGGCGCCGACACGCTGGGCAAACGGACCCGGATCCTCCGCGCCCGCATCCGTCGCCGCCTCCCTGGGGCCTAGTGCCCAAGTTCGTCGCCGCGGTCCGACACGCTCGGTGGTCGGGGTACGGTTCGCCCGTAGCCAAACGGCGCAGGCATCACTACACTGCGTGAGATTCGAGGCTGCGGAGCGTGGGCTCCGTCCAGCCGGGGGGAATTCAGGGATCGTGCGACCGGCCGACTACTTGCGGATCATCCGACGGCGCTGGTGGGTGCTGCTCGTGACGACCGTCATCGCCATGTCGTTCGCGTTCGTGACCCGTCCTTCCTCGGCGGCCAGCGTGAAGGCCTCGCAGCCCAACCTGCGCTACCGGGCGACGACCACCCTCATCTCGAACCCGATCGGGGACTCCGGGACCTCGGGTCGGGACTACGACCGGCTCGCCCTCCTCATCACGACCGGCGAGGTGCCGAACCGGGTCGCCGACGCGCTCGACCAGGTGCGCTGGCCCGAGGTGCAGCGGAACTCCAAGGAGAACTGCGAGGAGTCGAGCAGTGGCGGCGGGGCCGCCGGCGCACCGTCCAAGTCCGGTTCGAACTGCGGGTCGCCGCGTTCCGGGAAGCGGGTCGCGCCGGGCGCAGCCGGTGTGACGCTCGGGTACGGCGGCACGATCAACGTGACCGCGACGCCGGACCCCACGACGGGGTCCTTGGCGATCACCGCGGTCTCCGGCTCGGCCAAGGGCTCGGCGCGGGTCGCGAACCTCTTCGCCACCACGCTCGTCGGCTACCTCAACGACCTGAACCAGCAGCGGTGGGACTCCCAGCTGTACCTCAACCAGCTCGCGAAGTCCTCCGCCCTCGAGCAGCTGCGCGTCATCGACGCCCGACTGGCGGCGGGCGGCAGCCCCTCCGAACTCGACGCGCTCGACATCTCCCGTGAGGCGCAACTGCGCAAGCTCGCCAACGCCGACGAGGCGATCGGCACCCTGCAGCAGGGCGGTCCGGTGCGGAGCGACCTCAAGACCCTCGAGGCCGCCGACCCGAAGCAGGTCACGATCATCGTCACGGCCGGTCGGGGCGTCGCGAGCGAGTCCCAGCGCATGCTCTTCGGTGCGGCCATCGGGTTCTTCATCGGCCTCGCGATCCTCATCCTCCTCGAGACGCTCAGCTCGCGCATCCGCGACGTGCCGGGCACCGAGGGCGCGGCGCGCATGCCGGTCATCGCCGAGATCCCGGTGGTGCGCATGGAACGCGGCGAGAAGTTCCGTGTCGCCACCATGCTCGATCCGACCTCGTTGATGTCGGAGGCCTACCGGTCCCTGCGCACCTCGCTCGTCGCCATGTGGCAGCGCCACCCGAAGAACTACCGACCCGGTTCGGACGCCGCCCCGCCGCCGCTGCGCGTCCTGCTCGTGACCTCGCCGGGTCCGGCGGAGGGCAAGTCGATCTCGGCCGTGAACCTGGCCGCCGCGTTCGCGGAGACCGGCCAATCGGTGCTCGTCATCGACGCCGACTTCCGGCGTCCGCAGCTGCACAAGTACTTCCAGGGTACGGCCGACCCGAACATCCTCGACCTCGCGCGGAACGCCACGACGGCCGACTGCGAGGCGATCATGCAGGAGTCCGGGATCCCGGGCGTGCGGTTCATCTCGAGCGCGCCGACCCGCACCGACCCGGGCCACGCCATCGCCGCCGCCAAGTTGGCGGCCACGCTCGGCCGTGAGTGCGTCGACATCGTGATCGTCGACTCGCCCCCGATCCTGCTGGCGAACGACGCGGCCGAACTCTCGACCTTCGTCGACGCGACGGTCCTCATGTCC
>JBEAXD010000157.1:0-3234 GCA_041159995.1 Actinomycetota bacterium
TCGGGGGCCTCGGGGTCGTAGAGACCGGCGGCCTCGAACGATGCGGCATCCACGGCGAGCGACCCTAGGCGCGCGTCGGGCGGGCGGGCGCCGATCAGGCCCCGGCCTCGGCCGCTGCCGCGGCGCGGGCGTACTCCTTGGCCCACGGGTAGTCGGGCTTGCCGCTCGGTGCCCGCACGATCTGATCCACGAGGTAGAGCCGCTTCGGCACCTTGTATCCGGCGACGTGCTCACGACAGTGCGCGGACAGCGACTCGAGCGTCGGGGTCGTCCCCTCCCGGGGCTGGACCACCGCAGCGACGGCCTCGCCCCACCGCTCGTCGGGTACCCCGACCACCAGCACGTCGAAGACCGCCGGGTGCCCCTTGAGGGCGCCCTCGACCTCCTCGGGGTACACCTTCTCGCCCCCGGTGTTGATGACGATCGACCCCCGGCCGAGCAGGGTGATGTTGCCGTCGGCCTCGACCTTGGCGAAGTCCCCCGGTACCGAGTACCGCACGCCGTCGATGGTCGGGAACACCTGGGCCGTCCGCTCCGGGTCCTTGTAGTAGCCGAGGGGGATGTTCCCGGTGCGGGCGATACGGCCGACGACCTCGGACCCCGGCTCGACCTGCCGGAAGTCCTCATCGATGACGATCGAGTCGCGGGATGGCGCCACGGTCGCCGGCCCACCCTTCGGCTGGTCACCGGGTTGGGCGATCTTGATGCCGTTCATGCCGGTCTCGGTCGCCCCGACCGAGTCGACGATCAGCACGTTCGGGAGCCGGGCCATGAGCTGGTCCTTGATCGACTGCGAGAAGATCGCCGCGCTCGACCCGATCGAGAACAGGCTCGACAGATCGAGGTCGTCGAACATCTCCTCGAGCGCGTCCGCGAGCGGACGAGCCATCGCGTCACCCGTGATCCCGAGCACGTTGACCTTCTCGCGGTCGCAGATCCTCCACGCCTCGTGGGCGTCGAACTTGCGGACGAGGACCGTCGTGTCGCCGTGGATGAGGCCACGGATCGTGCTCACCTGCCCGGCCCCGTGCATGAGCGGGGCGATCGGGAAGAAGATCGTCGGACCGGCCGCGGCGAGCGCCTTCTCACTCAGTTCCTCGGGGCGTTGGACCTTCTCGTTCGTGTAGGCGTCGATACCCCCGCAGAGCGTGTAGAAGATGTCCTCCTGCCGCCACATGACGCCCTTCGGCATCCCGGTGGTCCCGCCCGTGTAGATCATGTGGATGTCGTCGGCGCTGCGCGGCGCGAAGTCCCGCACCGGCGACTGGTCCGCCTTCGCCTCGACGTAGTCGACCACCGTCACGCCCGGTCGCCCGCTCAGCCCGTCGAGCGGGGCACCGGAACCGTCCTCGGACACGACGATGTGGGTGAGCAGCGGCAGGTCTCCGATGATCGCGGCGACCCGGGGCGCGAACTCCCGCTGGATCACCACGGCCCGCAGATCCGCGTTGTCGAACAGGTAGCGCAGTTCGCTCTCGACGTACCGGTAGTTGATGTTCACCGGCACGGCGCGGATCTTGTACAGCGCCGCCATCGATTCGACCCACTCGACCCCGTTGTAGGCGTAGATGCCGACGTGGTCCCCGACCGCGATCCCGGCGGCCTGGAAGTGGTGAGCCAACCGGTTCACCCGGTCCTCGAGCTCGGAGAACGTGAGCCGGGTGTCCTCGAACACGAGTGCGGTGCGATCCCCGACCCCGTCGACGTTGGCCTCGAACATGTCTGCGAAGTTGAACTCCATGGCGGCCGACATTAGGACAGCCGCGCCACCGCACGGGATGCGTGCCGCCCCCTCCCCGACGCCGGATCGGCTCGGGTGCGGCACGGTCGCGGCCCGGGCGGACAGACTCGGCGCATGAGCGAACTCATGGACCGGGCCGAGGAGATGCTGTCGGGGCGGGCCCCGAGGTCCCTCGGCCACCCGATGTCGCCGTGGGGCGGGCTCGCCGAGGTGGCGGACCGGACCGCGTTCGTCGCGGCCTTCTCGAACTCCGCCGTCATCGGGACCGACGAGGGTCTCGTCATCGTCGACACCAGCGGCCGGGAGATGGCCGGCCGGGTCCACGAGGCGACGCGGCACTGGTCGACCGCACCGACGCACACCGTGGTGTTCACGCACGGGCACGCCGACCACGTGTTCGGCGTCGAACTCCACGACGCCGACAACGAGCGGGCCGGCCGGCCGGCTCCGGTGGTCGTGGGCCACGAGGCGATCGCGGCCCGTTTCGATCGGTACGTCGAGACCGCTGGGTACAACGAGACGATCAACCGACGACAGTTCTCACTCCCGGACTTCGAGTGGCCCCGGGAGTGGCGCTACCCCGACGTGACCTACCACGACCACCTCGACCTCCACATCGGCGGCGAGCGCATCGAACTGCACCACGCCCGAGGCGAGACCGACGACCACACGTGGGTGCACGTGCCGGGTCGCCGCCTGCTCTGCACCGGCGACATGTTCATCTGGGCCGCGCCGAACTGCGGCAACCCGCAGAAGGTGCAGCGGTACCCGCGCGACTGGGCGCGGGGCCTGCGGGCCATGGCGGCGTGCGAGGCCGAGATCCTGCTCCCGGGACACGGCCTGCCGATCACGGGCGCGACTCGCGTGCGCGCCGCGCTCACCGACAGTGCCGAACTCCTCGAGCACCTCTACGACGAGACGCTGTCGATGATGAACGCCGGCGCGCGCCTCGACGAGATCATCCACACGGTGCGGGCGCCCGACCACCTGCTCGCCAAGCCCTACCTCCGCCCGATCTACGACGAACCCGAGTTCATCGTGCACAACATCTGGCGGCTGCTCGGCGGCTGGTACGACGGCAACCCCGCGACGTTGAAGCCGGCGCCCGACGCCGCGGTGGCCGCTGAGGTCGCCGCGCTCGCCGGCGGCGCCGCGACCCTCGCGCGGCGAGCGCTCGAACTCGCCGAGGCCGGAGATCTTCGCCTCGCCGGGCACCTCGCCGAGTGGGCGGCCCTCGCTGCGCCCGAGGACACCACGGTCCACGGGGCTCGCGCCGAGGTGTTCGAGCGCCGACGGGCCGCCGAGTCCTCCACGATGGCCCGGGGCGTGTTCGGTGCTGCGGCGCGCGAGTCGCGCGAGGCGACCGGGGAGCCTCCGGAGCGGCGGTAGGATCCGGTCCCCTTCCCGGCCGCAGCCGGGCTGGACGCTCGCGCTCGACATCCCGGTGGGCGATCCGACGCTCCCGAACCTCCTCGACGGCCTCGATGACCTGG
>JBEAXD010000203.1:0-9732 GCA_041159995.1 Actinomycetota bacterium
TCGGGTGAGGTCGTCGTGGTGGTCGGCTCGGCATAGGTGTCGGGCTGCACCGTCCACCCCGCCGCACACGCGCCCGCCGGATCGCCGGCGACCGTCGCCGTGAACGCGCGGCCGACGTCCGCGTCCGTCGGCGTCGCCACCGGCACGATCGCCGAGCCCGCCGCATCCAGGACGACGGCACGTGGGTTGGTCCCACCGTCGTCGACCGTCACCGACACCGTCGCATCGGGGGTGCCGCCCTCGATGCGCACCGTCGGGGTCACACCTGCGACCACCGTCGCATCGTCGATGGAGACCGAGCAGGTCGTCGACGGCACCGTGGTCGTGGGCGCGGGCGGCACCGTCGTCGACGGCGGCGCCTCCTCGACGTAGACGGACGGGGTGACGTCCGCGATCATCCGGAACGGGATGGTCTGGTTGCCGACCCGGATCGGTGCGGCGCTCGGAGCGACGAGACGCGAATCGGTGATCGCGGCCTGCAGGTTGCCGGTCGGACGCGAGGTTCCGTCGCACGCGATGCGGGCATCGAGGCGCAGGACGGTCGAGGTGCCCGGGTCGATCCCCGTGATGCGGACCGTCGAGCCGAGCACCGCCTTCTGGGTGAAGAGCGGTGCGGTGAGCGCCTGCGACACGAGCGTCGCGCTCGCGCCGCCCGCCCCCGTGATCCCGAGGTCGGTCCCGCCCGGGCCCTCGCCGCCGACGTCGCCGGCGTTGATCTGCGCGCGCACGATCTCCGAGAACCCGACCCCGGACTGACCCGTGGCATCGGCGAGGTGCTCGAATTCGATCTCGATCGTGGAGTTCGCCGCCACGGACGGGCCGGCGGAGATCCGGGTGAGGAACGTGACGACGTCACCGCACCGGAAGTCGCTCCCCTCGAGCGACTCGACGACGTCCCTCGCCCGACCCACGCTGCGGTTGTCGTACGCACCCCCACCGGTGCTGTGGTCGTAGGTCAGCGGTGCGGCCGCAGTGAAGTCGAGCGACAGGTCGACCGCCGCTGCCGCCCCGGCCGACCCGGCGACCAGTCCGCCACCGACGAGCAGGAGGGCGGCGCCGAACGCCGCGATGCGGGAACCACGGGAGCGCGCCATGGACCGAACGGTACCGAACCCGCCGACGGAGCCGGTGGCAACCGGGTCGTGTCCGGGACGCTCCCGGCGGAGCGTCACTCCCACTCGATCACCCCGGGTCGTGTCCGGGACGCTCTTGGCGGAGCGTCACTCCCACTCGATCGTCCCCGGGGGCTTGGAGGTGATGTCGTAGGCCACGCGGTTGATGCCGGGGACCTCGTTGATGACCCGGCTCGCGATGCGCTCGAGCACGTCGTAGGGGATGCGGGCCCAGTCGGCGGTCATCGCATCGTCGCTCGTGACCGCCCGCACGACGAGCGGGTAGGCGTAGGTGCGGTCGTCCCCCATCACCCCGACGGTGCGCACCGCGGGCAGCACGGCGAACGACTGCCAGATCTCCCGGTACAACCCGGCCCGCTTGATCTCCTCGATGACCACGGCATCCGCGTCCTGCAGGATCTGCACCCGCTCGGGGGTGATCTCGCCGATGATCCGCACCGCGAGGCCCGGGCCCGGGAAGGGCTGGCGCCAGACGATGTCCTCGGGCAACCCGAGTTCCTCGCCGACCGCCCGCACCTCGTCCTTGAAGAGCTGACGCAGCGGCTCGACGAGTTCGAACTCCATGTCGTCGGGGAGCCCGCCGACGTTGTGGTGGCTCTTGATGACGGCGTTCTCGCCGCCGCCGCTCTCCACGATGTCCGGGTAGAGCGTGCCCTGCACGAGGAACTTGGCGTCGTGCAGGTCGCGCGCGGCCTCCTCGAACGTGCGGATGAAGAGTTCGCCGATGATCTTGCGCTTCGCCTCCGGCTCGGTGACGCCCTCGAGTGCGCCGAGGAACCGGTCCGCAGCCTTCACGTGGACGAGATCGATGTGGAACTGCGCCCGGAAGGTCTCCTCGACCTGGGTGGCCTCGTTCCGGCGCAGGAGTCCGGTGTCCACGAACACGCAGGTGAGCTGGTCACCTATCGCCTTGTGCACGAGTGCGGCGGCCACCGCCGAGTCGACCCCACCCGACAGCCCGCAGATCACGTGGGCGTCACCGACCTGCGCGCGGATCGCCTCGACCTGCTGCTCGATGATCGAGGTGTTCGTCCAGGTGGGACGGCAGCCCGCGCCCACGTACAGGAAGTGCTTGAGGAGGTCCTGGCCGAACGGTGAGTGCTTCACCTCCGGGTGGAACTGCACGCCGTAGAGGGCGCGCTCGGGATCCTCGAACGCCGCGGCCGGGGTGCCCGGCGTGGTCGCGGTCACGTGGAAGCCCGGGGGCGCGGCGACGATGGAGTCACCGTGGCTCATCCAGGTCTCCTGGGCCGCCGGCAGATCCGAGAACAGCGTGGTCGCCGCCCCGACCTCCACGCTGAGCGCGGTGCGGCCGTACTCGCCGCTCCCGGTGTGGCGCACCTCCCCACCGAGGTCACGGGCCATGAGTTGCCCGCCGTAGCAGATGCCGAGGATCGGGACACCGGCCTCGTAGATCGCGGGGTCGATGGTCGGCGCACCCTCGGCGTACACCGAGGACGGACCGCCCGAGAAGATGATCGCCCGCGGCTCCTTGGCCAGCATCTCGGCGACCGGCATCGTGCGGGGCACGATCTCGGAGTACACGTGCGCCTCGCGCACGCGACGCGCGATGAGTTGCGCGTACTGCGCGCCGAAGTCGACGACGAGGACGGTGTCGTAGCCGCGCTCGGTCGTCATCGCGGGTTCGCCTAGCGGCCCATGCCGATGCCCTGCGCACGCTGGAGGGACTTGCCCTCCGTCTGCAGCGAGGGGGCGACCATGACCTCGGCCTTCTGGAACTCCTTGACCGTCTCGTAGCCGGTGGTGGCCATCGAGGTGCGGAGCGCGCCGAAGAGGTTGAGCGTTCCGTCGTTCTCGTGCGCCGGACCGGTGAGGATCTCGGCGAGCGTGGCCTTCTGGCCGGCGTAGACGCGCGCGCCGCGCGGCAGCGTCGGGTGGAAGGTGGCCATGCCCCAGTGGTAGCCGCGGCCCGGGGCCTCGTGGGCGCTGGCGAGCGGGGACCCGATCATCACCGCGTCGGCCCCGCAGGCGATGGCCTTGGCGACGTCGCCGCCGGTGCGCATCCCGCCGTCGGCGATGACGTGCACGTACACCCCGGTCTCGTCGAGGTGCCGGATGCGGGCGCCCGCAGCGTCGGCGATCGCGGTGGCCTGCGGCACGCCGATGCCGAGCACGCCACGGCTCGTGCACGCGTGGCCCGGGCCGACGCCCACGAGGATGCCGACGGCACCGGTGCGCATGAGGTGCAGCGCGGTGGAGTACGACGCGCAACCGCCGACGATGACGGGCAGGTCGAACTCGCGGATGAACTTCTTGAGGTTGAGTGGCTGGCGCTCGGGGTCCTTCGAGACGTGCTCGGCCGACACGACCGTGCCCTGCACGACGAGGACGTCGAGGTCGGCCTCGAGGGTGGTCTTCGCGAACTGCTCGACCCGCTGCGGGGTGAGCGAGGCGCACGCGACGACTCCGGCCTCCTTGATCTCCCGGATGCGCTCGGTGATGAGCTCGGCCTTCACCGGCTCCATGTAGAGCTGCTGCATGCGAGCGGTGGCCTTGTCGACGTCGAGGTGCGAGATCTCCTCGAGGATCGAGTCGGTGTCCTCGTAACGGGTCCAGAGGCCCTCGAGGTTGAGGCAGGCGAGACCGCCGAGCCGCCCGATCTCGATGGCGGTCCTCGGCGACACGACGCCGTCCATGGCCGAGGCCATGAGCGGCAGGTCGAAGTGGAAGGCGTCGAGGTCCCAGGAGATGTCGACGTCCTCGGGGTCGCGGGTGCGCCGGCTGGGCACGATCGCGATGTCGTCGAACCCGTAGGCCCGTCGACCGGACTTGCCGATCCCGATCTCGACTTCCACCTGGTGGTCTCCTCGCTCCGCGGACCCCGAAAGGACGAGGTTATCCGCACGACGCGAAGGGTGCCGGGGTCGGACACTGTGCGCGTCGTGGGCGCGCGCCGCGGGTCAGTCGACGGTGAGGTGGGCGAGGAGTCCGGTGAGGATGCGCGCCGTCGCGCCCCAGACGGTCTCCCCCGGCAGCAGGTAGAACGCCATATCGAACTCGCGGTCCCAGATCGTCCAGCGCTCCGAGTGCCACGCGTCGGGGTCGAGCAGTTCGGCGAGCGACACGGTGAACGCGGCGGCGACCTCGCCCGGTTGCGCGACGAGGGTCGGGGGCGCGTCGAGGGCGCCGACGAACGGTGTGATCGCGACCACTCCCCTCACGGTGCCGATCGTCGGCAACTCTGCCAACACCCGCACCGCGTCCCCGGCGATCGCGACCTCCTCCTCGGCCTCGCGCAGGGCCGTCGACCGCAGGTCGGGATCCCCGGGCTCCCGCTTGCCCCCCGGGAAGGCGATCTCGCCGGCGTGCGAACGGAGGTGGTCCGGCCGCTTCGTGAGCACGAGGTGGGCCTCGTCGCCCACCGGGAAGATCGGGACGAGCACCGCCGACGGTCGGGCGCCGACGAGTTCGTCCGGCACGGGCGGCGGCGGACCGAGTCGACCGAGGCGGTCGACGACCTCACCGAACCCGGGCACCCGTCCGATCCGACCGTGCCAGGGCGCCGGACCACCGGGCCGGGTGCCGGGAGGGGTCGGGATGATCTGAGCGCCCCCGCGGGGCGGCACGCCGCGTCGCACCGCGGGCAGACTACCGACCCGTTCGTGCCCACCGACCCGCCGAGGCCGCCATGACCGTCTCCTACAACTTCGCGACCGCCTGGGAGTCGATCGCCGACGCGCAGCCCACCGCGCGGGCCCTCGTGCAGGGCTCCCGCGTCGTCGACTGGGGTGCGTTCGAGGACCGGGCGGCCCGCCTCGCCGGCGGACTGCTCGCACACGGTGTGCAGGAGGGTGCCAAGGTCGCCTCCTACCTCTACAACTCGAACGAGTACATGGAGGGCGTGTTCGCGACCTGGAAGCTGCGGGGCGCGCCGGTGAACGTGAACTACCGGTACCTCGAGGACGAACTCCTGTACCTCGTCGACAACTCGGACGCCGAGGTGCTCCTCTTCCACGGGGTGCTCGGTGAGCACGTCGCGAGGATCATGGATCGCGCGGCCACCGTGAAGGTCTGGGTGCAGGTCGAGGACGGGCACCCGCTCATCCCGGGCGCGATCGAGTACGAGGCGCTCATCGCGGGAGCCGAGCCGATGCCCCGCGTCGAGCGCAGCGGCGACGACCTCTACCTGCTCTACACGGGCGGCACCACGGGCATGCCCAAGGGCGTGATGTGGCGGGTCGACGATCTGTACCGCGCCCTCGTGCCGACGATCCTCACGCTGCACGGCATCGCGGCGCCGGACACCAACGAGGCGCACGCCGACATCGCGGCGCAGGTCGCGGCCACGGGCCGGGTGCCGACCCACCTCCCGGCATCCCCGCTCATGCACGGCACCGGGTTCATGACCTCGCTCCAGGCCCTCACCGTCGGCGGGGCGCTGTGCACGCTCGAGAACCGGCACTTCGACGCGCACGAGATGTGGAAGGCGGTCGAGGAGGTCGGCGTGACCCAGATGGCGATCGTGGGCGACGCCTTCGGCAAGCCGATGGTGCGTGCCCTCGAGGAGGCCGAGGACGATTCCTCGCCCTACGACCTCGCGAGCCTCACGATGATCGTGTCATCCGGCGTCATGTGGACCGCGCCGGTGAAGGAGGCGCTCATGGAGCGCGGCAACTTCATCTGCCTCGACTCGCTCGGCTCCTCCGAGGGCGCCGGGTTCGCGAACCAGGTGAGCGTCAAGGGCGCGAAGGCCACGACCGCGCGGTTCTCCATCGGCGCGAACACGAAGGTCTTCATGGAGGACGGCACCGAGGTCACCCCGGGCAGCGACGAGGTCGGGTTCCTCGCACTCGGCGGCCCGATCCCGCTCGGGTACTACAAGGACCCCGAGAAGTCGGCCAAGACGTTCCGCGAGTTCGGCGGCAACCGGTACTCGGTGCCCGGCGACTTCGCGAAGGTCCTCACCGACGGCACGATCGAACTGCTGGGCCGCGGCTCGGTGGTCATCAACACCGGCGGCGAGAAGGTCTTCCCCGAGGAGGTCGAGGAGGCCATCAAGTTGCACGACGCCGTCCACGACGTGCTCGTCGTCGGCATCCCCGACGACCGCTTCGGCGAGGCGATCACTGCGGTGGTCGCGCTCAACGCCGGCGCGTCAGCCACGGAGGCCGAGATCGGCGAGACCGTGAAGGCGAATCTCGCCGGCTTCAAGCGGCCGCGCACGGTCGTGTTCGTGGAGCAGGTGCGCCGCGGTCCGAACGGCAAGGCCGACTACGCGTGGGCCAAGGAGACCGCCCGGGAGTTCCTCGGACTCTGAACCGAGGAACCGATCGGGATCGGGGGCCGACGGCGCGCCGTCAGGTGGTGGACCGGGACGATCGCCGAGACCGCGGGGGCCGCTCAGCGTCGGTCCGCGCCACCGGCCCGAGACGGCGTTCGGTCACGCCGGCAATCCGGCGAGGATCTCCTCGATCTCGGCGATCTCCGCGGTCTGGTCCTCGATGACCCGTTCGGCCTGCCCGACGGTCTCCGGCGCCTCGCCGTCGGCGACCTCCTCCTCGGCCATCTCGACCGCACCCTCGTGGTGCAGGATCATGAACTCGAGGAAGAGACGGTCGAACTCGGTTCCGTCGGCGGCCTCGAGGCGTGCCATGTCGGCGTCGGAGAGCATGCCGGTCATCGTCATCGAGGGGTACTCCGACATGTCGTGGTCGGCGTCGGCGGGCGGCACCTTCTGACCCCATTCCCGCAGCCAACCCTGCAGCTCGGCGATCTCGGGTCCCTGAGCGGCCTCGATCGCCGCAGCGAGCGCCAGCACGGCGCCGTTCGTCGATCGGTCGGGCACGAGGCCGGCCATCTCGATCGCCTGCGCGTGGTGCGGGATCATGCCCTGGGCGTACCCCACGTCGGTGGCGTTGAACTTCGCCGAGGCCGGGATCGTGCTCGTGGTGGTGTCCGGACGCCCGCCCTCGTCCGAGGACGAGGAGCACGCGCCGAGCAGGAGCAGGCCGCAGGTGAGCGCGGTCAGGATCGTCGTGCTGCGGTGTCGCATGGGGACCTCCGGGGGAGTCGGTGCACGGTCAGGTGGTGGGATCGGCGCCGACGAGCAGCGCCGTGGCCGCGACGACGGCGATGAAGAGCGCGACCTCGACGGTCGCCGTGATGCGGAGACGATCCGCCGCAGCGCGGTCGCCACGGGCGATCGCCGGGACGACGACACGGTGGTTCCACCAGCCGATGCCGACGATCGGTGCGACGAGGGCGAGTTTCAGGAGCAGCATCCGACCGAAGTCGGTCGAGAGCACGCCACCGATGCCGCCGAGGATGCTGACGGCGAGGACCGTCCCCGAGACCGCCACCGCGGCGAGGGCATAGGTCGCGACCACCGAGAACCGGGCCGCGACGAGCTTGGCGTCACGCGGCTCACCGCGACGACGACGCCGCCACAGCGTGGCGGCGAGCAGTGCGGTGCCGGCGCTCCACAGGGCGGCGGCACCGACGTGCACACCGTCGGAGATCGCCATGATCCCCCGGTTCCCCTCGGAGACCGTGTGGCCGACGAAGGACTCGGAGGCCACGAGCGCGACCGCGCCCGCCAGCGCGGCCGGGGTGACGACGAGCCGGAGCCCGCTGCGCTCGGTCCGCGGGACGGTGAGCGTGCCGACCCCACCGACCGGAACCTCGGCACGCGCCGGCGCCCCGGGTGCACCATCCGGATCGGGATCGTTGCGGAGTCCCATCCCGACGCCTGCGAGCACCAGGGCGCCACCGACGAGGCGCAGCAACGTGGCGGTCGAGAACGTCGACCCGATGAGATCCGACCACGCGGTCGGGCTGAGGAGTCCGATGAGGCCGTCGCCCGACGTCACCACGAGTTCCGTGCCCCAGGCCACGACGGCGAGGAGGACGGTCGCCGCGGCGGCCCGCCGAACGAGGAACCCGAGCCAACGACCCTCGGCGGCGCGACCGCGGTGCACCCAGCGGAGGTATCCGACGCCGCCGGCGGCCGCGAGCGCAGCGAGCGTGACCGACCACCAGACCCAGGTCGAGACCCGTTCGGACATCGGCGCGGCGCCGGCCTCGACGACCGGCACCGCCGGCGACGGCGCGGGGTCGGCCACCTCCGGGGGTGCGGCGAGCGGAGGTGCGTCCACCGGACCGGCCGCAGCCGCCGTCGGGGTGAACGCGAGGGCGCCGCGCATGACGTGACCGTCCGGCCCGCGCAGGCCCCAGGTCACCCGGTGGCGACCCTCCGTCAGCGGACGGTCGGGCCGGACCACCACGGTCCGTTCGCCCGCGTTGCGGACGGTTCGGATCGCCACCGGCCCGTCGGGCCCCCGGATCCCGAACGCCGATGCCACCGGGTCGGCCGCACCCGAGAACTCGAGGCGAACCTCACGGACCGGTTCGGTCGGCCGGGCGAGGTTCTCCGGCGTGGTGGCGACGAGGTCGACGTGCGCGCCGGCTGGCGACGCGAGGACCACGGCCACCAGGAACAGCAGCAGCGCGAGGGCTGCGGAGAGGGTGCCGGGCCGGCGGGCCGCCGCTCGAGGCTGCACTGCCAACATAGGCCCCACAGTAGTAACCCCGCCCCGCGATCCCGATTCGGGCCGGCGGGGCCGCCGGCGACGGGCGATCCGTCCGGTTCGGCGAAGCGGGCCCGGGACCACCTCGGGTGCCGATGCGGCCGACCCCCGCCGGGCCCGAACGGCTTCGGGCGCGGCGGAGGGGCGAGCGCGCTCGGTCTCGTCTGAGCCCTCAGTCGTCGGTCGGGATCCCGAGGCTGGCCAGCAGGTCCCGCACCCGGCGCTCGATCTCGTCGCGGATGGGCCGGACCGCCTCGACCCCCTGCCCCGCCGGGTCCTCGAGCACCCAGTCCTCGTACCGCTTGCCCGGGAAGATCGGGCAGGCGTCGCCGCAGCCCATCGTGATGACCACGTCGGAGGCCTCCACGGTCTCGCGCTCGAGCCGCTTCGGGGTGGCGCCCAGGGCCCGCAGGTCGATGCCGACCTCGGCCATGGCCGCGACGACCGCCGGGTTGATGTCGTCGGCGGGCGCGCTCCCCGCACTGCGCACGACGACCGCGTCGCCGCCGAGCGTCATGAGGTACGCGGCGGCCATCTGCGATCGTCCCGCGTTGTGCACGCAGACGAAGAGCACCTCGGGCTTGGACATGGGGGGATCACTCCTCGATCGGCACGGGGTACAGCACGCGGATGAGCACGTACGCGATCGCCGCGCCGACGAGCTGGGCGACGATGAACATCGGGACGGACGCCGGTGCGATGCCGGCGAAGGTGTCCGAGAGCGAGCGGGCGATCGTCACCGCCGGGTTCGCGAACGAGGTCGACGAGGTGAACCAGTACGCACCCGTGATCCAGGCCGCGACCGCGAACGGCACGACCCGGGCCCGCCCCGTGCGAACGCACCCGTGGATCACGAGGAGCAGCCCGGCCGTCGCCACCACCTCGGACAGCCACAGCGCACCCGAGGACCGCTGCTTCGTCGAGAACTCGACGAGCGGGAGATCGAACATCGCGTTGGCGAGCACGGCGCCCGAGCACGCGCCGAGGACCTGGGCGACCACGTAGGCGACGGCGTCGCGCGTCGGGATCGATCCGAGCGCACGGTCCACGAG
>JBEAXD010000150.1:0-7673 GCA_041159995.1 Actinomycetota bacterium
GCGACCGCCGTCCTCGTGGTCTCCGAGCGTGCACTCGCCGAGCACGGCCTCACCCCACGAGCGCGCATCCACCACCTGTCGGTGCGGGGCGACGACCCGATCATGATGCTCTCGGCGCCGATCCGCGCGACCGAGTACGCGCTCGGCAAGGCCGGCATGCGCATCGAGGAGATCGACGCGGTCGAGATCAACGAGGCGTTCGCGAGCGTGGTCATGGCGTGGTTGGCCGAGACCGGGGCGGACCCGGCCCGGGTGAACCCGAACGGAGGGGCCATCGCGCTCGGGCACCCGCTCGGCGCGACCGGCACCCGCCTCATGACGACGCTGCTCCACGAACTCGAACGCACCGGCGGGCGCTACGGCCTCCAGACCATGTGCGAGGGCGGCGGTCAGGCCAACGTCACGATCCTCGAACGGCTCTAGCGGGATCGGCCCGCGGCGCCGCGGCTACCGGTCGACGTAGCCGGCGAACTCGTCGAGGACCGGGAGCACGGCGTCGGCGTCGCCCCCCTCGACCCGCAACACGATCTCGGTGATGCCGAGGGACGCGTAGTAATCGAGCTTGCCGGGATCCGGCAGGGTCCCGAACGGCACGATGCGGAGGGACTGGGGATCGCGGCCACGAGCCTCACAGGCCCGATGCAGGTCCGGCAGTGCCTGTCGGATGCCGGCGCCACCGATCGGGATCCAACCATCGGCGTACTCCGCGATGTGGGCGAACATCTTCGGCCCCGCGGCGCCCCCGATGAGCACCGGCGGCCCGGGTCGGTCCGGCGCGCCGTACGGCTTCGGCCAGGACCAGGAGGGCGAGAGGTCCACGTGGGCGCCGTGGTACTCGGCGACCTCCGCCGTCCAGAGTTCCCGCATGGCGAGGATCCGCTCGCGGGTGACCTCGCGACGCTGCGGCATCGTGAAGCCGTGGTCCTCGAGCTCGTCCTCGTTCCAGCCGAAGCCGATGCCGAGCACGAAGCGACCCCGGGCCTCCCGGTCGAGCGTCGCGATCGCCTTCGCCGTGACGATCGGCTCCCGCTGGGCGATGAGGGCGATGCCGGTGCCGAGCAGGATGCGCTCGGTGACCGCCGCTGCCATCGCGAGGGCCACGAGCGGGTCGAGCGTGCGCTTGTACTCCTCCTTCAGCTCGGCGTCACCGGTCGGGGGTGGCGTGCGCCGGCTCACCGGGATGTGGGTGTGCTCGGGGAGGTAGAGCGAGTGGAGGCCGCGCTCCTCGACCGCCCGGGCGAGGGCGACCGGGCCCATCGTGCGATCGGTCATGAACATGGTGACGCCGTAGTGCATGGGGGTACCGTAACCGCCGCTCCCGGGCGGTCCCCGCCCCGGTGGCCCGCTCGTCCCATCGTCCGCGCACCCTTCCCGAGGAGTCCCATGGCCGGCATCTGTGAGGGCCGCATCGTCATCGTCACCGGCGCGGGCCGGGGCATCGGCCGCGGCCATGCGCTCGAGTTCGCGCGGCAGGGCGCCAAGGTCGTCGTGAACGACCTCGGCGCCGAGCTCGACGGCTCCGGATCCTCGAGCGGCCCGGCGGGTGAGGTCGTGGACGCGATCCGCGCCCAGGGCGGCGAGGCGGTCGCCGACGGCAACGACGTCGCCGACTGGGAGGGGGCGCAGGCGCTGGTACGGACCGCCGTCGACACCTTCGGCGGCCTCGACGTGCTCGTCAACAACGCGGGCTTCCTGCGGGACCGCATGCTCTTCTCGAGCAGCGAGGACGAGTGGGACGCGGTGATCCGGGTCCACCTCAAGGGGCACTTCGCGACGGCGCGCTTCGCGAGCGCGTACTGGCGCGAGCAGTCCAAGAACGGCGCCGCGGTGGACGCACGCATCATCAACACGTCGAGCGGTGCGGGTCTCATGGGCAGCGTGGGCCAGGGCGCCTACAGCGCGGCGAAGGCCGGCATCGCCGCCATGACCCTCGTGCAGTCGGCCGAGATGGCGCGCTACGGCGTCACCGCGAACGCGATCGCTCCGGCGGCGCGCACGCGCATGACCGAGCAGGTCTTCGCGGACACGATGGCCAAGCCCGAGGACGACTCGTTCGATCTCATGGCACCGGAGAACGTGGCTCCGCTCGTCGTGTGGTTGGGGAGTGCCGAGAGCGCCGGCGTGACCGGGCGGGTCTTCGAGGTCGAGGGCGGCATCGTGAGCGTCGCCGATGGCTGGCAGCACGGGCCGCGTCGTGACAAGGGCGACCGCTGGGACCCCGCCGAGCTCGGTCCGGTGGTCGCCGAGCTCCTCGCCGAGGCCCCCGCCCCGGCGCCGGTGTACGGCGCGTCCTGATGGTCGTGTGGCCTGCGGCCGCGGCCACGCCCTGGCGCGAGCCGGAGGTCACCGGCGTCGGCCGGGAGCCGATGCGCACGCCGTTCTGGAGTCACGCCGATGCGGACGCCGCACGGGCGGGAACGGGCGCGGTGCTGCCGGACTCGCCGTGGGTCGTCGATCTCGACGGACAGTGGCGGTTCCTCGGGGTCGAGCGTCCGGAGGCGGCACCGCGCGGCTGGGAGGGCGCGAGGTTCCGGGACACGCGCTGGCGCGAGATCACCGTCCCCGGCTGCTTCACCATGCAGGGCTTCTCGACCCCGATCTACACGAACATCGCGATGCCCTTCGACCTCCAGCCCCCGGCGGTGCCCGATGACGATCCGACCGGCCTGTACCGCACCGAGTTCTCGGTGCCGCGCACCTGGAGGGGGCGCCGGGTGGTGCTCCAGGTCGGTGGGGCCGAGAGCGTGCTCATGGTCTGGGTCGACGGCATCCCCGTCGGCCTGAGCAAGGACTCACGCCTGGCCTCCGAGTTCGACATCTCCGCGTGCGTCCGCCCCGGTTCGCGGCACACGCTCGCCGCGATGGTGGTGCGTTGGTCGGACGCGTCCTACGTCGAGGATCAGGACCAGTGGTGGCACGGCGGCATCCACCGCAGCGTCCGCCTGCTGTCGACCCCGGCGGTCCGCATCGCCGACCTCGAGATCACGGCGGGCCTCGCCGACGACCTGTCGACGGGCACGCTCGACGCCTCGATCCACATCGGATTCCCCGAGGGTGCGGACCGGACCGGATGGCGGGTCGAGGCGGTGCTCGAGACCCTCGACGGTCGGCGCGTCACCCGGGCCCCGCTCGTCGGCGAGGTCCCGGACCACACCTTCCCGTACCTGTACGAGGGCGCGCTCGTCCGACTCACGACCGAGGTGCCCCGGGTCCGCCGGTGGTCCCACGAGACGCCCGACCGGTACCGCCTCCTCGTGACGCTCCTCGACCCGACGGGCGCGGTCCACGAGGTCACTGCCCAGTACGTCGGGTTCCGACGGGTGGAGGTGCGCGACCGGGAACTCCTCATCAACGGTCGCCCGGTCCTCATCCGTGGTGTGAACCGTCACGACTTCGATCCGGACACGGGCCGGGTCGTGACCGTCGACCAGATGCGCGCCGACCTCGTGCTCATGAAGCGGTTCGGGTTCAACGCGGTGCGGACCTCGCACTCGCCGAACGCGCCCGAGTTCTACGACCTCTGCGACGAACTGGGCCTCTACGTCATCGACGAGGCGAACTTCGAGAGCCACGCGTTCATCACGTCGTTGTGCCACGACCCCCGGTACGCGGCCGCGCTCATGGACCGTGGTTCCCGCATGGTGCGCCGCGACCGGAACCACCCGTCGATCATCGGCTGGTCGCTCGGGAACGAGAGCGGGTACGGCGCGGCGCACGACGCGCTCGCGGCCTGGATCCGGCGGCACGACCCCTCCCGGCCGCTCCACTACGAGGGCGCCATCATGGGGTGGTGGGACCGTCCCCAGACGGTCACCGACCTCCTGTGCCCGATGTACCCGGAGATCGCCGACATCGTCGAGTGGGCCCGCACCGGAGGCGGGAAGGTGAACGGCGACCTCCCCCTCATCATGTGCGAGTACAGCCACGCGATGGGCAACTCGAACGGCACGCTCGCCGAGTACTGGGACGCCATCGAGGCGAACCACGGACTGCAGGGTGGGTTCATCTGGGAGTTCTGGGACCATGGCCTGCGTCAGACACGGCCGGACGGGACGAGCCGCTACGCGTACGGCGGCGACTTCGGCGATCCGACCGACGCCTTCTCGTTCTGCCTCGACGGCGTGGTGTGGCCCGATCGCACGCCGAAGCCGGCCCTCGAGGAGCACAAGCACCTGGCCGCGCCCGTACGCATCGAGGCGCGCGGTGCCAACGGGGCCCGGACCGGACGCCTCCGGCTCACGAACCGTCGCGACTTCACGGACCTGCGCGACCTGCGGGCGGAGTGGGCCGTCCTCGCCGACGGCCGTCGGGTCGTCGGTGGGCGCGCCGCGATCCCCGTGGTGCCGCCGGGGACGACCGTGCCGTGGGACCTCCCGGTCGAGGTCCCCGGCGACGCGACCGGCGAACTCGTGCTGTCCGTGCGGTTCCGCACGGCCGGTGCCACCGACTGGTGCGAGCGCGGCTTCGAGGTCGCACACCTGCAGCTCGCGATCGGCGATCGACCGGCCCGGCGCGCGACCGCCCCGGTGGATCGCGTCGTCTCGCCCGCCGGCGTGGCGTGCTCGAACGGCGTGGTCCTCCGCCTCGGTGGAGGTCCCGCCGGGTTGACCGATCTCGAGATCGACGGCGTGCCGGTGCTCGCATCCGGTCCGGTCCTCGCCCTGTTCCGCGCCCCGACCGACAACGACGGCATCCGTCCGATGGCCGGGATGCCGACCCCGGCCGGGCGCTGGCGGCGCTGGGGGCTCGACCGCCTCGAGCCCGAGGTCGTCTCCACCCGGGTCCGGACGCGTGCCGGCGCGCCGGTCCTGGACCACCTCGTGCACTGGCACGGCGCCGACGGCCTCGTGTTCGAGCACCGGCGGCGGCTCACGATCTCGGAGACCGGGCTGCTCGCGTTCGCCGAGACGCTCGAGGTCCCCGAGCGCTGCGACGACTCCCACGGGTGGGGACCGCACTCACGCTGCCCGCCTCGTTCGACCGGGTCGAGTGGTACGGGCGCGGCCCGCACGAGTCCTACCCGGATCGGGCGCGAGGCGCGCAGCTCGGCCGCCACTCCTCGACCGTCGCCGAGCAGTACGTGCCCTACGTGCGACCCCAGGAGCACGGCCACCACACGGACACGCGCTGGGTCGCGATCTCCGACGGTCGCCGCGGACTGCTGATCACCGCGACGACGCCGTTCGGCTTCTCGGCCCTCGACCACTCGGTCGCAGCGATCGACGCGGCCGAGCACGAGGTCGACCTCGCGCGCGACGACCGGACGCACCTCCACGTCGATGCACGCATGCGGGGGCTCGGGACCGCCTCCTGCGGCCCGGACACGCTGGTCCAGTACCTCGTGCGGGGCCGCCGGTTCCGGTGGACCTGGAACGTCACGCCGTTCCGGGGTCGACCGCCGGTCTGACCCGGAGGATCAACCGAGGCGCTCGACGACCATCGCCATGCCCTGACCGCCGCCGACGCACATCGTCTCGAGCCCGTAACGGCCGCCGCGGTCCTCGAGGCCGTTGAGGAGGGTCGTCATGATGCGAGCGCCGGTCATGCCGAACGGGTGACCGAGGGCGATGCCGCCACCGTGCACGTTCAGCTTCTCCCACGGGATGCCGAGCTGGTCGGCCGAGGGGATGACCTGCGCCGCGAAGGCCTCGTTGATCTCCACGAGGTCGATGTCGTCGATGGTGAGGCCGGCCCGTCCCAGTGCGGCCCGTGACGCCTCGACCGGGCCGAGGCCCATGATCTCGGGGTCGAGGGCGCTGACGCCCGAGGAGACCACACGGGCGAGCGGCGTGATGCCGAGTGCCTCGGCCCGGGTGTCGCTCATGACGATCACCGCGGCTGCGCCGTCGTTGAGCGGGCACGCGTTGCCCGCGGTGATGCGGCCGTCGGGCCGGAACACGGGCTTGAGCTGGCTGAGCTTCTCGACCGTGGTGCCGTCGCGCGGTCCGTCGTCGACGCTCACGACCGTGCCGTCGGGTGTGGTGACCGGCGTGATCTCGCGTTCGAAGAAGCCGTTGCGCTGCGACTCGACCGCCCGCTGCTGGGAGAGCGCCGCGAACTCGTCCATGCGCGCCCGGGGGACGTCCGCGAACTCGGCGACGTTCTCGGCGGTCTCGCCCATGGCGATGTAGATGTCGGACAGACCCGATGCCGGCGGCGTCCACGGTCCCTGTCCGCCCTCGGCGCGGGCCGCCGTGCGGGCCATCGCCTCGTCGAACCCGTGGTTCTTGGTGTCGGGGTGGCCGTCGGCCCGGCCCTTCGGGAACCGGCTCACGCACTCGACGCCGGCCGCGATGAACGCGTCGCCCTCGCCGGCCCTGATGGCGTGCGCGGCCATGCGGATCGTCTGCAGCGACGACGAGCAGTACCGGTTGACGGTCGCGCCCGGCACGGTCGGCAGGCCCGCGAGCATCGCGACGACGCGGGCCATGTTGTATCCGTGCTCGCCCGCGGGCTGCGCGTTGCCGAGCATGAGGTCCTCGATCTCGGCCGGGTCGAGGTTCGGGACCTTGTCGAGCGCGGTGCGCACGATGAACGCCGCGAGGTCGTCCGGACGGCAGTCGACGAGGGAACCCTTCATGGCTCGGCCGATCGGGGTGCGGGCGGTGGCGACGATGACGGCCTCGGGCATGGTTCCTCCGAACGACGTTCCGGTCCACCTCGTCGGGGCCGGTCGAGGAGAGGTTCTACCGCACGGGGGACGGATGGTGCGGGCCGGGGACCCGTGGCGGGGGAGGGCGCTAGCCTCGGTGCATGGCGCGCATCCTCGTGGTGGACGACGAACCCGACATCCGCACCCTGTTGCGGATCGCGCTCGAACGGGTGGACGAGTTCGAGGTCGTCGCCGTCGCCTCCGGAGCCGACGCACTCACGACGTTCGCCGGCGGCGGGTTCGACGTCGTGCTCCTCGACGTCATGATGCCGGGCATGGACGGCCTCGAGACGCTCGAGCGACTCCGGGCCCAGCCCGGTGGCGACACCGTGGCGGTCGCATTCCTCACCGCTCGCGCGCAGGCCGCCGACGTTGAGTCCTACCGGGCCGCCGGGGTCGCCGACGTCCTCACGAAGCCGTTCGATCCGAAGGCCCTCGTGACCCGGGTCCGCGAACTCGCCGAGGTCGGTCGGTGAGCCCGCCGCGCCGGCAGGTCGACGCGGTCTCCGCCGCGTTCACCGATCAGGAACTGCTCGCCGGTATCACCGCCATCCACGCGCTCTACCTCGAGCTCCCGGCCGACGAGTTCTTCGAGTTCCTCCTCAACCGGATCGTCGAGATCACCAACAGCGAGTACGGGTTCATCGGCGAGGTCCTCATCGACCCCAACGGATCCCGGTTCCTCAAGACCTACGCGATCACGAACCTCGCCTGGAACGACGAGACCCGGGCGTTCTACGAGTCCCAGCGGGAACTCGGCCTCGAGTTCCGCAACCTCGACACGCTGTTCGGCCGGTGCCTCGTGACCGGTGAGGTCGTGATCGCGAACGACGCGCCGCACGATCCCCGGGCCGGTGGCGTGCCGTCGGGACACCCGTCGCTCAACGCGTTCCTCGGGGTGCCGTTGCGCCACGGTGACTCGTTCATCGGCATGTTCGGGGTGGCCAACCGGCCCGAGGGGTACGACGAGGCGCTCGTCACCCGACTCGAACCGCTGACGAGCGCGGTCGGCGCGGTGGTC
>JBEAXD010000173.1:0-2538 GCA_041159995.1 Actinomycetota bacterium
GCATCGGCCTGCAGGTGCTCTTCGAGCGATCCGAGGAGGGCCCGGCCGAGTGCCTCGGCTGGCTCCCGGGTGAGGTCCGCCGCTTCCCCGACTCGGTGCGGGTGCCCCAGATCGGCTGGAACCGGGTCGACGCGACGCGTGCGCACGCGCTCACCGCGGGCCTCCCCGCCGAGCCGTACTGCTACTTCGTGAACTCCTACCACGCGGTCCCCGCCGAACCGGGGGCCGTGCTCGCCACGACCGACTACGCGGGCGAGTTCTGCTCGATGGTCGCCGTCGGGAACGTCGCCGCGACCCAGTTCCACGCGGAGAAGAGCGGCGAGGTCGGCCTGCGCATCCTGCGCAACTTCGCCGGGTGGGACGGCTCCTGATGCTCACGAAGCGCCTCATCGCCTGCTTCGACGTGATCGGCGGACGGGTGACCAAGGCCGTCCGCTTCCAGGACAACATCGACGTCGCGCCCGCCGAGGATCTCGCGCGATCGCTCTACGAGGACCAGATCGACGAGATCGTCTTCTACGACATCACGGCGAGCAGCGAGCGTCGCAAGATCGATCTCGACACGGTGCGGCGCGTCGCCGAGCACGTCTTCGTGCCGTTCACGGTGGGCGGCGGCATCCGCGGCATCGACGACATGTTCGAGGTGCTCAAGGCCGGCGCCGAGAAGATCAGCGTCGACTCCATGGCGGTGCGCGACCCGGAGATCATCCGCCACGGCGCCGAGGCGTTCGGCCGGCAGTGCATCGTGCTCTCCACCCAGGTGCTGCACGTGGGCGTGCGCGACGGCATCCCGAGCGGGTACGAGGTGTTCATCGACGGCGCCCGAACCGCCACCGGCCTCGACGCGATCGACTGGGTCCGCCGGGGGGAGGATCTCGGCGCGGGCGAGATCGTCGTGAACAGCATCGACCGCGACGGCACCGGTGACGGCTACGAACTCGACATCACCCGAGCGGTGGCCGATGCCGTGAACGTCCCGGTCATCGCGAGCGGTGGGGCGGGCACGGTGGAGCACATCGCCGACGGGCTCACCGCCGGCGGAGCTCAGGCGGCGATCATCTCGTCGATGCTGTACTCGCCCCGCCTCGACCACAACCCGAGCGTGCGGGAGCTCAAGGACGCCCTCATCGTCCGGGGCGTCCCGATGCGACCCTGGGTGGACTGACCGGTCCGGGCGCCGGTGGTCAGACGGCCGGCGCGTCGGCCTCGCGCCAGATCGTCGGCGCGTCGCTCCACAGCCGTTCGAGCGCGTAGAACTCGCGGGTCTCGTCGAGGAACACGTGCACGACGAAGTCGCCGTAGTCCATGAGCACCCAGCCCGCGTCGTCGAGACCCTCGACGCTCCTCGGGGTCGACCCGTGGAGCACGCGCACCTGCTCCTCGACCTCGTCGACGATCGCCCTCACCTGACGACCGTTCGACGCGCTCGCCACCACGAACGCCTCGGTGATGCCGAGGATGTCGCCGACGGCGAGGACGATCACCTCGTTCGCCTTCTTCTCGGCCGCGGCCTCGGCCGCTGCGATGGCGCGAGCGTGGCTGTCACCGGCTCCGCCGTGCTCGGTCGCGCTCATGGTGTGGCCGCCTTCGGGTCGAAATCGGGACCGACGATGATCGTGATGTCGGTGATGCCCACCGCACGACCCGGCTTGCGGATCGAGCCGACACCGATCGCGTCGAGGATGACCCGCGCCGCGCGTCGATCCCGGTCCCGGTAGTAGACCACCTGGGTCGCTCCGACCCCGAAGCCCGGCCAGTTCCCGGTGAGCCGCACGTCGGCCCCGACCGGGACGACCCGCGCCGCGACCGCCTGGGCGAGCCCGACCGTCCCCACGCCGTTGAGGATCTCGACCCGCGGCCGGGATCCGTCGATCCCGAGGCGGGCGTCGGGGAACAGGCGGTCGACGAGCGCCGGCATCGCGGCGTTGCGCACCCGCAACCGCTCGTCGCCGCTCGTCCCCACCGAATCGACCGGGAGGGTGTCGAACGACGGTGTGCCCGTGGTCGCGACCTCGATGAGCGGGTCGGCGAGTTCCGGCGCCGCAGCACGGGTGGCCGCCGCGATCGCCGGGTCGCGCAGCCGATCGAACCACGCCGAGAGCACGGCCTGCACGGTCACGAGGTGATCGACCTCGCTCCCCTCCTCCTCGATGGTGAGCAGGCGCAGTGCCTCCTCGGCCGAGGCGCGCACCGGGCCGGCCGGCGTCTCGGGACGAGACGCACCCTCGGGCACGACGTCGTTCGGCAGGTCGATGTCGAGCGGGGCCGCCGGTGCGAGCGCCGAGGCCAGGAGTGCGTCGCCACCGAGGACCGGTGCGCCCGTGCGCACCCCGGTCAGGTTCTGCACCGTCGTGCCGAGGAGCTCGGTCGTGCCGAGTGCCGGGACCTGGCCGAGGGTCCTGATCCCGAGGGACGGCACCTCGACCTGGGTCGCCGCCGGCATGAGCAGCACGGACCCGTCCTCATCCGTCCGCCCGAGCACGAGGATGAGGTCCGCCGCCCCGTCGATCGCGGTGTGCCCGAGCAGCGCGGCCCTGG
>JBEAXD010000195.1:0-5107 GCA_041159995.1 Actinomycetota bacterium
TCCGAGTGGCGCGCACCGGCGTGTTCTGGATCGCACTCGGCACCGCGGTGCTGGCGGTGTCGGGGTGCGGTCACCTGGTGTCGGGCGCGACCCGCACCGATCGCCCGATCGCGCGGACTGCGGCGATCGGCGCGGTCGGCGTGACGGGTCCGGCCGGAGCCGGGGGCGCGACGGGACCCGTGGGGCCGACCGGCCCGGCCGGGACCACGGGGCGTGACGGCGTGGCCGGGCGTGACGGCGCCGCGGGGCCGTCGGGTCCGACCGGGCTGCGGGGTGCGACCGGGCTGCGGGGTGCGACCGGGGAGGTCGGCGCGGCGGGGGCCGCCGGTTCCGATGGTGCACCGGGACGGGATGGGCTCGACGGGGCGACCGGGCCGACGGGCCCGCAGGGCGTGACCGGCACGAGCGGCGTGAACACGTTCACGATCGCAACGACCTCCGTGTCGGCGGCCGGCCTCGGCAACACGGTCGTGACGGTGTCCTGCCCGAGTGGGTCCGTCGGGGTCGCACCGTCCTGGACCACGTCGTACTCCCAGGTACGGGTGGTCGATGCGGTGCCGCTGGCCGGCGGTGCTTCGTGGTCGTTCCGGCTCTACAACGGTTCGACGACGCCCGACCCGTCGGTCGTGCGACTCGTGTGCGTGGTCGGTTCGTACGGGATCTGAGGGGCGTACGCGTAGGGTGCGGTCATGGCTCGCACCGACCGCGCCACCTGATGACGACCGGGCCGCGCACCGGGCGGGCGGCGCGGTTCCCCCGCGCCGCCCTCGCCACGCCGCATCACCTCGCGTCCGCCGCCGGAGCGGGGGTGCTCGCCCGGGGTGGCAATGCGGTGGACGCCCTCATCGCCGCGAACCTCGCGCTCGGAGTCGTCGCCCCGTACCTCTGCGGGTTCGGAGGCGATCTGTTCGCGATCGTGTGGGACGGCGAACTGCACGGCTACCTCGGTTCGGGGCGTTCGGCGGCCGCGGCGACTCCGGGCCGACTGCGCTCCGAGGGCCACACGACGATGCCGACGTTCGGGGGGCCCAGCGTCACCGTCCCGGGCGCGGTCGCGGGCTGGTTCGACCTCCACGCACGGTGGGGCCGGATGCCGTTCGCACGCCTCGCCGAGGATGCGCGCACCTACGCCGAGGGTTTCGCGCTCACCCGGACCGGCGCGGAGACGATCGCCGCCACCGCGGTCCTGCACGGCGGGTCGGCCGCCTGGCGGGCGGTGTACGGGGACCTCGCGCCCGGCGCGGTGCTCCGCCAGCCCGGGCTCGTCCGCCTGCTCGACGCGCTGGTCGCCGATGGTCCCGAGGTGTACTACCGCGGCGTGGTCGCCGATGCGATCGCCGAGCACGTCGGTCGCGACGGCGGTCACCTCGTGGCTGCGGACCTCGCGGCCCACGTGGGGGAGTGGGCGGCACCGCTGCGGGCGCGCTACCGGGACCGTGAGGTCGCCGAACTCGGCCCACCGACTCAGGGGGTCACCGCCCTCGAGATCCTGCGCATCCTCGACGGCTTCGACCTCGCGACGATGGCTCCGGTCGACGTCGAGCACACGATGGTGGAGGCCACCAAGTTGGCGCTCGCCGATCGTGAGGCGCACATCACGGACCCGTCGGCCATGCGCATCGACCCGAGTGATCTCCTCGAGGACGGGTTCATCGCAGGGCGTCGCGCCGCGATCGACGCGCAGCGCGCCTCCGATCCCAGCCCCGCCCGGCCTCAGCGCGGCGGGACGGCCTACCTGTGTGCGGTCGATCGGGACGGGTTGGCGGTGAGCCTCATCCAATCGAACTTCCTCGGGTTCGGGTCCGGGGTCCACGTCCCCGAGTGGGGGATCAACCTCACGAACCGGGGAGCCTCGTTCCGCCTCGACGAGGACGCGGTGAACGTGCTCGCGCCGAGCAAGCGGCCGATGCACACGCTCATCCCCGGCATGGTGCTGCGCGACGGTCGGCCCGATCTCGTGTTCGGGAGCATGGGTGCCGATGCGCAGGCCCAGGTGCACGCGCAGGTACTGCGGCACGCCATCGATCGGGCCGAGGATCCGCAGGCCGCGATCGACGCGCCGCGGTGGCGGATCGAACTCGGCGATTGGGGCCTGCGGCACGAGACCCGCTTCGCTCCGGGCCTGCTCGGTGCGCTCGCCGCTCGCGGCCACCGTCTCACCGCCACCGCACCGTTCGACATGGGGATGGGCCACGCCCACGCGATCCGGATCGAGCCGGACGGGCTCGCCGTGGCCTCGGACCCCCGCTCGGAGGGCGCGGCCGTCGGACGGTGATCGATCGCCACTCGCGGCGGGTCCCCGTGCGGTGTCGGTCCGCGGGTCACGATGGGCACCCCCGGACCGTCGAGGAGGACCAGTTGGATCTCGGGATCACCGGAAGGCGAGCCGCCGTGGCGGCCGCGAGCCGCGGCCTCGGCCTCGCGACCGCGCAGGCCCTGGCCGCTGAGGGTGTCGAGGTCGCGATCTGCGGGCGCGATGAGGCGTCCATCATCGGGGCGGCCGCCTCCTGCGGCGCCACGCCGATCGTCGCCGACGTCGGTACGGCCGAGGGTGCGCAGGGTTTCGTCCGGGACGCCGCCGCCGCACTCGGCGGCATCGACATCCTCGTGGTGAACGGCGGTGGCCCACCGGGTGGCGCGTTCGACGCCTTCGCCGATCCTGCGGCGTACCGGGCCGCGCTCGAACAGTCGTGCACGGCGGGCATCGCGATGTGCCTCGCCGCGGTCGGGCCGATGCGTGAACGGAGGTGGGGTCGGATCCTCGCGATCACCTCGACCTCGGTGCGCGAGCCGATCCAGGGTCTCATCCTCTCGAACACTGCACGGTCGGCGTTCACCTCGTTCCTCAAGACCATGGCGTCGGCCGTCGGGCCGGACGGTGTGACGGTGAACTCGTTGCAGCCGGGTCTGCACGCGACCGACCGGCTGACCGAACTCGGGTTGGACCTCGAGGTGGCCGCAGCGGGCGCGCCCGTGCGTGCCCTCGGGCGCCCCGAGGACTTCGGGGCGACGGCCGCGTTCCTGTGCTCCGACCACGCCCGTTACATCACCGGGGTGGCGGTGCCGATCGACGGGGGCCGGTTCGCCGGCCTCCAGTGAGGGGGTACCTCGATGTTCCGACACATCGCGCTGTTCCGATGGAAGGCCGGGGCGACCCCGGAGCAGATCGCCGCGGTCGGCGAGGGTCTGTTCGCGTTGCCGGCCGTCATCCCGGAGATCCGGTCGTTCCGGTTCGGACCGGACGCGGGCCTCGCCGAGCACAACTTCGACTACGCCGTCACTGCGGACTTCGACGACGTCGACGGATTCCGGGCATACCGGGATCATCCCGACCACCGGGCGGTGGCCCGGGAGCTCGTCGGTCCGATCCTGGCCGACCGCGCCGCCGTGCAGTTCGACGCGGGGACCCGCCCGGGGGACCCGGGCGCGGTCGAGGACTGACCCGGGCGCCTACGCTCACGGTGATGACCGTGCCCGTGCCCGCCACCGACAACGGGTGGCGGACGATCCCGAACCTCATCTCGCTCGCCCGGTTGCTCTGCGTCCCGGTGTTCGTGTGGCTGGTGCTCGGGGCCGATCGGCCGCTCGCCGCCGGGGTCCTGCTCGCGGTGCTCGGTGCCACCGACTGGGTCGACGGCTGGATCGCCCGCCGGTACGACCAGGGGTCGGCGATCGGCAAGGTCCTCGATCCCGTGGCCGACCGCATCCTGCTCATCGCCGCGGCGGTCGTACTCCTCGTCGACGCCACGGTGCCGCAGTGGGTCGGCGTGCTCGTCCTCGCCCGCGAGGCGGTCATCAGCCTCGCGACACTCGTGCTCGCCGCGGCCGGGGCCCGGCGGATCGATGTGCTCTGGGTGGGCAAGGCCGGCACGCTCGCGCTCATGTTCGCGCTGCCCGGGTTCCTGCTGCTCTCGATCGCCGACGGTGTGGCGCACACGGTCCTGTGGTGGGCGACCTGGACCTTCACGATCGGGGGGCTGCTGCTGTCGTACTGGGCGGCGGTCCAGTACGTGCCCGCCGCCCGGACCGCCCTCCGGGCCCGGGGCGCGGCCGAGGAGTCCGTGGCGGTCGAGAAAGCGGGTGGGACCGCGTGAAGGCCGTCATCCTCGCCGGTGGTGAGGGGACGCGGCTGCGGCCGCTCACGAGCAACACGCCCAAGCCCATGCTCCCGATGGCCAACCGGCCGATGATGGAGCACATCGTGCGGCTGCTGGCCCGCCACGGGTTCGACGAGATCATCGTGACCGTCGCGTTCCTCGCCAACCAGATCCGCAACCACTTCGGGGACGGCGCAGAGTTCGGCGTCTCCATGCGCTACGCGACGGAGGATACGCCCCTCGGTACGGCCGGGTCGGTGCGCAACGCCGCTGACGAGCTCGACGAGCCGTTCCTCGTCATCTCCGGCGACGTGCTCACCGACATCGACCTCTCGGCGTTCGTGGACGCGCACCGTGCCGCCGGGGCGCTCGCCTCGATCGCGCTCAAGCAGGTGGAGAACCCGCTGGAGTTCGGCATCGTGATCACCGAGGAGGACGGCTCGATCGAACGCTTCCTCGAGAAGCCGACGTGGGGGCAGGTGTTCTCGGACACCATCAACACGGGCATCTACGTCCTCGATCCCCGCATCTTCGACTACATCCCGCCGGAGACCGTCGTCGACTTCTCGAGCGACGTGTTCCCGGCCGCGCTCGCGGACGGCGAGCGCCTGCTCGGGCACATCGTCGAGGGCTACTGGGAGGACGTCGGCACGCTGGAGGCCTACCTGTCCTCGCACCAGGACATGCTCGACCAGCGGGTCGTGGTCGAGATCGGCGGATTCCGGCTGACGAACGGCGTCTGGATCGGGGAGGGGGCCGATCTCGACCCGGCGGCCACCGTGGAGGGTCCGAGCATCGTCGGCATGAACTCCCGTGTGGAGGCGGGTGCGCACATCCGCCCGTACACCGTGCTCGGGGCCGACGTCATCGTCCGCGGCGACTCCTACGTCGAGCGATCGGTGGTCCACGACCACGTCTACCTCGGGCAGAGCACGCGGCTCCGCAGCACGGTGATCGGCCGGTCCTCGAACCTGCGCACGGGCGTGGTGGCCGAGGGCGCGGTGGTGGGG
>JBEAXD010000201.1:0-6255 GCA_041159995.1 Actinomycetota bacterium
GTTCCGTGGGCCCGAACCGGGCCGGGCCCCGAGCCGGTTCAGGCCGCCCACGGGTCCGTGATGGCACTGCGCATCGGCCGTCGACGCGACGGCACCACCCGGGAGGCCGACACGCAGGGGCACATGACCGTCGTCGAACACCTCGGCGAACTGCGGCGCCGCATCTTCATCAGCCTCGGTGCCATCGTCGTCGGCGCATCGATCTGCTTCTTCTTCACCCCGCAGATCATCGCCTTCCTCACGACCTTCTACCGGGAGTCCCTCGACCGCCGGGTGGTCAACGAACTCATCTTCACGGGACCCGCCGACGCGTTCCTGCTCCGCCTCAAGATCGCGACCTACGGCGGGATCGTCATCGCGATGCCGGTCTGGTTGTTCCAGATCTGGCGGTTCGTGACGCCCGGCCTCAACCCGCGGGAGAAGCGATTCGCCGTCCCGTTCATCATCTCGGCGATCGTGCTCTTCGCGCTCGGCGGGTTCGTGGCGTTCCTCACACTCAAGCCCGCCCTGCGGTTCCTGCTCGGGATCGGCGGGAACGACCTGCAACCCCTGCTCACCGGCACCTCGTACCTCACGCTCGTCGCGCTCATGATCGTGGCGTTCGGGCTCTCCTTCGAGTTCCCGGTGGTCCTCGTGTTCCTGCTCCTGGCCCGGGTCCTCACCACCGAGCAGCTGCGGCGGTGGCGCCGGTGGGCCCTGGTCCTCATCACGCTGTTCGCGGCGCTCATCACCCCGAGTCAGGACCCGTACTCCCTATTGTTCATGGCGGCCCCGATGTACCTCTTCTACGAGTCGTCGATCCTGATCGGAAGGATGCTGAAGCGGTGAACGAGCGACGCAAGGATCCCGCGAGGTCGCCGTCGGAGCGACGGGAACGCCGGATCGCCGTCGCGGTCGGCCTCGGCGTCGTCGCCGCGACCGCGCTCGTCGTGTTCCTGGTGCGCCCCCGGCCGCCGAGCATCCCGTCGGTGACCACCACGACCTTCGCACCCACGACCTCCACGACGAGTCCGAGCTCCACGAGCGCGCCGACCCCGTGACCGGGGCCGCGCCGCGCGCCGCGTTCGAGGCGGCGATCGGGTTCCCGATCGACGATTTCCAACGCCGGGCCTTCGACGCGCTCGACGCGGGCGATTCGGTCCTCGTGGCCGCGCCGACCGGAGCCGGCAAGACCCTCGTGGCGGAGTACGCCGCGGTCCGGGCCCTCGCCGCCGGCACGAAGGCGTTCTACACGACGCCGCTCAAGGCCCTCTCGAACCAGAAGTACGGCGATCTCGTCCGGGCTCACGGGGTGGAGCACGTCGGTCTCCTCACCGGCGACAACACGGTCCGCGGCGACGCGCCGGTCGTCGTGATGACGACCGAGGTGCTGCGGAACATGATCTACGCCCGCTCACCGGTCCTCGATCGCCTCGAGTACGTGGTGCTCGACGAGGTGCACTACCTCCAGGACCGGTTCCGTGGCGCGGTGTGGGAGGAGGTCCTCATCCACCTCCCGGCCTCCGTGCGCATCGTGGCCCTCTCGGCCACCGTGTCGAACGCGGAGGAGTTCGCCGACTGGATCGCGACGGTCCGGGGGGCGACCACGGCCGTCATCGAGGAACGGCGCCCGGTGGAACTCACGAACCTGTACGCGGTGGGGGAGCGGGGGGCCGACGCGTTCCACCTGCTCCCGGTCTTCGTGCCCGGTCCGGCCGACGAGCCGCGTCCGAATCCGGAGGTGCAACGACTCGACGGCCGGACGGGCCGCGCCGATCGGCGCGGCCGTCACCAACCCCGGGGACGACTGCACGCGCCGTCCCGGGTCGAGATCGTGGAACGGTTGGCAGCCGAGCAGATGCTGCCCGCGATCACGTTCATCTTCAGTCGGGCGGGGTGCGACGGTGCGGTCGACCAGTGTCTGGCCGCAGGACTCCGCCTCACGAGCACCGAGGAGCAGCGCTCGTTGCGGCGCATCGCCGATGCCCACACCGCGATGCTCTCAGGCGCCGATCTCGTGGCACTCGGGTACGACGCGTGGCGGGCCGGGTTCGAGGCGGGCGTCGCCGCCCACCACGCCGGGATGCTGCCCCCGCTCAAGGAGGCGGTCGAGGAGGCGTTCGCGGCCGGACTGGTCAAGGTCGTCTTCGCGACCGAGACCCTCGCGCTCGGCATCAACATGCCGGCTCGGACCGTCGTCATCGAGAAGCTGTCGAAGTTCACGGGCGAGCACCACGAGTTCCTCACGCCGGGGGAGTACACGCAGCTCACCGGACGGGCCGGTCGACGCGGCATCGACGACCGTGGGTTCGCCGTCGTCCCGTGGAGCCCGTTCGTCCCGTTCGACCAGGTCGCCGGGCTTGCGTCACGACGCACGTACGCACTCACCTCGTCGTTCAGGCCCACCTACAACATGACGGCCAACCTCGTCGATCGGTGCGATGCGGCGGAGGCACGGCACCTGCTCAACCTGTCGTTCGCGCAGTTCCGTGCCGATCGCGACGTGGTGGGCATCGAGCGGCAACTCGAACGCAGCACCGTGCAACTCGGCCACTGGCGGTCCGACGCGACCTGCGAACGCGGCGACCTGCACGAGTACCGACGCATGGTGGCCCGTACCGGCGGCGACGCCCGTCGTGGGCCGAGGCGCAGTGCGGTCGACGAGGCGATCGGTGCACTCCGCCCCGGCGCGGTGATCCGGACCCGACGGGGCGGCGGCCGCTCGGTCGTGCTGCGTCACGAGGGCGGTCGGGGTGCGCACCGCTTGCTCGTGCTCGGCGCCGACGGGCACCTCGTCCGGATCGGAGCGGCGGACCTCGACCTCGCCCCGATCGCGGTCGCGCACCTCGAGATCCCGCGCCCGTTCGCGCCGAAGAACCCGGCGTTCCGGCGGGAACTCGCCGGACGACTCCGCGCTGCGAAGTTGACCGAGCCGGCGACCGACACGATGCCGGATCCGGACGATCCCGCCCAGCACCCGGTCGCATCCTGTCCCGATCTCGATGCGCACCTGCGCGCCCTGCAGCAGGTCGAACGCCTCGAACGTGAGGTGAAGCGACTCGAGCGCCGGGTGCGCGGCCGGAGCGAGAGCCTCGCCCGCCAGTTCGACCGGGTACTGCGCGTACTCGAATCCTGGGGCTACGTCGACGGCTGGGTCCTGACGCCGGCCGGACGGCTGCTGATGCGCATCAACGCCGAGACCGACCTCCTCGTCGCGGAGGCTGTGCGCTCGGGTGCGTTCGACGGTCTCCGCGCCGCCGACGTCGCCGCGCTCGCGAGCGTGTTCACCTACGAGCACCGGGGCCCGGAACACCAGCGCCCGCCGACGCCGCGCTGGGCCACCGGCGACCTCGCCCGACGCTGGCGCGACATCGAGCGAACCTGGCGGGACCTCAGTGCCAACGAGGACGACGCGGGGCTGCCCGAGACCCGAGCGCCCGACGCCGGCCTCGCGCCGATCGTCCACGCATGGGCCTCGGGCCGCACACTCACCCAGGTGCTCGACCTCGACGACACGCTCACCGGCGGCGACTTCGTGCGCCACGTGAAGCAACTCGTCGATCTCCTGCGCCAGATCGCGCTCGTCGCCCCGGACCCCGCCACGTCGTCCGCAGCGGGCGACGCTGCGGACGCGTGCTTCCGCGGAGTCGTGGCCGCCTCCGGAGTGGTCCCGACGTGACGATCCGGCCCGGCGAGGACTGGGGCACCCCGACGGAGGCGGAACCGACGCACGTCATCGCCGGGGGCGACCGGACGCTCGCGGCGGCGCTCGCGACCCTCGACCCGAGTGCACTCGTCACATTCGCCCCCGATCGCTCGAGCGATCTGGGTCGTGCGATCGGTCTGGCGCCCGGCACCATGACGCCGCGACGGGGGATCGCGCTCCCGGTGGACGCGATGGCGGTGGAGCGGTCGAGCGCGACCATCTGGGCCGTGAACGCGGTCGAACTCGGCGCACCACCGGGGTCGTTGCGGGCCACCGCGCGTCAGGCCGAGGTGAGCGTGACCGTCGACGGCCGCCGGTTCCACGACGGTCCCGCGACCGGGGTCGTCATCGCGAACGGCCAGTTCGTCGACGGACTCGACATCTCGCCCCGCGGGCACCCCGGGGACGGGCGCATCGAGGTGCAGGTCTACGCGCTCCGTCCCGGTGAGCGCGCCGCCATGCGCCGGCGGCTCGCGACCGGTTCACACCTCCCGCACCCGCGGATCCGCACCGGGTCGGGTCGACGGATCCGCGTCCGCGTCCGGGCCGGCGCCTGGCCGGTGCGCATCGACGGTCACCCGACCGGGCGCTCCGGCACCATCGTGGTGGAGGTACGCAGCCCGGCACTCCACCTCATCGTCTGAGGGCCGGACCGGGAACGGCGGCGGGTCCCGACCGGTCCCCGGGCCGACCCGGACCCGCCGGTACGATCAGCGACCCATGCAGTACGTGGCGGAGCAGTTCACCCCCGAGGAGTCCGACGCGCTCCGCCCCTACTTCACGAACATCGACGGTCCGGTGTTCGCCCTCGTGAACCTCCCCGAGGTCGTCAAGGGCGCACTGTTCGCGCGGTACTCGCGATCCGACAAGAGCCTGCGCCGACTGTTCCTCGAGGAGTTCGCGGGCGACCTCGATCTCACCGGCGACCTCTCCTTCGACGCGAGCGTCGGTGTGAGTCGGGCCGAGCAGCTCTACGAGAAGGTCTTCCTCGAGTACGGCGACGACTCGGTCGCCCAGCTCGGGGGCGTGCACCTGGCGTGCGAGCAGGCGTCGAACGTCCTGACGAAGATCCTCGAGTGGGGACGGCTCATGGCCTACCTCGAGCAGTCGACCCGCTACATCCCGTACGACACCCGCCTCGGCGGGCGATTCCGCTACCTCCGGGCCCCCGAGGTCCTCGAGTCGCCGCTCGGCGCGCTCTACATCGCCGAGATGGACCGACTGTTCACCACCTACCAGTCACTGCTCCCGCGGATGATGGAGTGGGCTCGGGAGCGGTACCCGAAGGATGCCGACGATTCGGACTTCGTCTACAAGCAGACGATCAAGGCGAAGGCCTGCGACGCGGTGCGGGGCATCCTGCCCGCGGCGACCCTCTCCAACGTCGGCATCTACGGCACCGGACAGGCCTACGAGGCCCTGCTCCTCCGCATGCGCGCGCACCCGTTGCCCGAGGCCCGCTCCTACGCCGACCTCATCCTCACCGAACTCCGCAAGGTCATCCCGTCCTTCCTGACCCGGGTCGACCGTCCGGACCGCGGCGGGGCGTGGTCGCGGTACCTCGAGGAGACGCGTGAGCAGACGTCGAGCGTGGTGCACCGGATCCTCGGCGGGACCGAGCCCGAACCGCGGCCCGGCGTCACGCTCGTCGACTTCGATCCGGAGGGGGAGGACAAGGTCCTCGCCGCCATCTGCTACCCGCACGCGGATCTCCCCGAGGACGAGATCGTCGATCGGGTCAGACGGCTCGGGGACGAGGACCGTCGCCAGTTGCTCGCCGCGTACGTGGGGGAGCGGAGCAACCGTCGCCACAAGCCCGGACGCGCGCTCGAACGGACGGACTACCGGTTCGACGTGCTCGCCGACTACGGAGCGTTCCGGGATCTGCAGCGCCACCGCATGCTCACCATCGAGTGGCAGCCGTTGTCGCCCCAGCACGGGTACGACCTCCCGGACGCCGTGGTCGAGGCCGGTGTGGAGCGCGAGTTCGCCGAGGCGATGGATCGATCCGCCGCGCTGCACGGCGCGATGGCGCTGCGCTTCCCCGAGCAGGCGTCGTACGCCGTCGCACTCGCGTACCGGATCCGGTTCACGATGCAGTTCAACGCCCGTGAGGCGTTCCACATGCTCGAGCTCCGCAGCGGCCCGCAGGGACACCCCGCGTACCGCACGGTCGCCCAGGAGATGCACCGCCTCATCGAGGAGCAGGCCGGCCACCGTGCGCTCGCTGCGGCGATGCGCTACGTGGACCACGGCGTGTACGAACTCGAGCGCCTCGAGGCCGAGCGGGCCGCCGCCGTCCGGCGGTCCGCCCGCTCCTGAGCGGACCCCGGCCACCACCGGGCGCGCGAGGATCCGGTGCGGACGCGCGCCCAGCGTCACCGGACCGGACACTGCGCGCGGACACCCGGAGCCCCCGTTGACGGGACGGTTCCGGATCCGACTGAATGCCACCGCCGCATCCGCCGGTCGGGGGCCGAACGGTCCCGGGAGCACCTCCCGGGGCACGACGGGACCGGTGGCGGAGAGGTCTGGACAGGGATCCAGTGGTCGAGGTGAGAACGCTGCAA